>WFQS01000725.1 GCA_015486915.1 Desulfobacteraceae bacterium | reverse complement strand
TCAACACCTGCATCATCCACTGTAATCAAACAAGCGGAAATTTTATCTTTATGAACATCCAAACCACAACAAACTGGGTGCATAATTTGGATTAATGTGCTATTTAATTTCTTGGTCATGGCTATCCTCCATCTTTTATTTTGGTCAATAAAAAAATTATGATAGCTATGACCTTTTTCGAAAAATTGCAAGTGTTTCATGTTTTGTTGTGTCCGAAGGACATGGGGGTTATATTAAAGAGCTCTATTTTGATAAAGTAACAAATACTCTTTCTATGTTTGTTGAGAAGTGAGAAGCACTGTAAGGATCGAAAATTTTATAAATTGAACGAAATTGCTTGTCTTTCGGCCCATCTACTCCGTTGCATCAAAGGCCGAATACTTTGAGTATGCAACCTTTAATGCGCCTTGTACATGGGCCGGAATTCTGCGCTATTTCTGTTCAACTTATTTCATCTCCGATCCTAAGAAAGAACTTACTTTTAATAAAATAACAAATGCTCTTTTTATGTTCGTCAAAATCTTTGATTTTTTGAGGCACTTTAGCGCGTTCAGTCCGGCCTCATGGCCGTTATTTTGAATTTTAAAAAATATATTCACTAAGGAAAACCAGAGAATAATGATAAACAACAAACAGGTCATGGCAATTATACCTGCCCGTGGAGGGTCAAAGGGACTGCCGGGTAAAAATATAAAACAGCTATGCGGCAGACCTCTCATCTCTTTTACCATTAAAGCAGCTTTAGAATGTGATAGTATTGATGAAACAATTGTATCAACCGATTATGAAGAAATAGCTGAAATTGCAGAAAAATATGGTGCCAAAGTTCCTTTTCTGCGCCCCTGTGAACTGTCGAAAGATGACACTTCAACCATAGATGTTATTTTCCATGCTATAGACTGGCTGGATAAATATAAAAATTATCGACCTGAATATATTTTACTATTACAGCCCACTTCCCCGTTGCGAAGAACAGATGATATAAATGTTGCAATAAAAATTTTAAAAAATAAAGAAGCTGGATCAGTTGTTTCTGTGTGCAAAACCGATCATCATCCCTGGTGGTCGAACACACTGCCTGCAGACGGCAGGATGAAAAATTTTCTCAAAAAGGAGATTTTGAACAGACGTAGGCAGGATCTGCCGGTTTATTACAGGCTTAACGGTGCAATATATTTAGCGAGAACAGATTATATCCGTAAATACAATGGTTTTTTCGGTCCCGATACCTTTGCCTATAAAATGCCAAGAGAACACTCAATCGATATAGATTCCATCCTGGATTTCAAATTAGCAGAATTGCTGTACAATAATTCTGGTGGAACTGATGGAAGCTGTTTTGAGTCCTGATTAGAAAACCATTAAAAAATATTAAATTTTGTGAGGCACCGTAGCGCAGTTCAGCTCGGCCTCATGACCATTATAGAAATACAAAAAATTTAAAATTAATGCTCAAAATCGGGAGTTTGCTGATCGCATGAAAGGCAGGTTACTCTGTTTTTACCCTTGAATTTAGACATATACATTGCCTTGTCTGCCCTTTTAATAAAAGACTGACAATCATCGTTCTTTGTAAAATCAGTTCCACCTACACTGATTGTCACATTAAGGTCTTTATGGGATTCTGTATGAAATTTTCCATCTATGAGAGCTTTCCTGATTCTTTCCCCAACTACGCAGGCCCTTTTAAGTTCTGTCTCAGGGAGAATAACAGTGAATTCTTCACCACCATATCTATAGGCTGTATCCATCATTCTTAGACATGAAGTGATAATTTGCCCCACTTTTATCAGTACTCTGTCTCCCTCAAGATGCCCAAAGGTATCGTTAAAATTTTTAAAATCATCTATATCCATGAGAAGAAGAGATAAAGGCCTTGAATAACGCATATGCCTTTCCATCTCACTTTTAAGCTGCTTAAAAAAATGTCTTGAATTGTATAATTTTGTAAGACCGTCCGTGATGGCAAGTGATTCAAGTTCCATTATCATTTTTTCATTGATTATTTTAAGTTTCAACTCCCGTATAACTCTTTTAATTCGCAGGGCAAGTTCTTCAAAACGAAACGGTTTCAAAATAAAATCGCTTGCCCCTGCGTTTACCGCCTCCTCGTATGAATAATCTGCACCATAACCCGTCATTACAATAACTTCAGATTTGTAGTGTTTTTTTATAAATCTTGTCAGTTCAAGTCCGTCCATTCCGGTAAGCAAAATATCAGTAACCACAATATCCGGGAGAAATAATTCTATAATCTTTACTGCTTCTTCTCCGCTTGAGGCAGAAATGCACTCATATCCTGATCTTCTAAGAAATTCTTCAGTATTTTCTTTTATTGATATGTCATCATCAACTACGAGAATAGATATTGTCATTATACGTTCCAAATAAGAGCCATGAAACAAACCGGGATTTGCCCGGATTGCCTCAAAGAATCTGACTAAAAATGAAAGTTACACGTTGTTTCTCAGAGACTTTCTTTTATAAAAAAACAATAAATAACCTGCTTTGTTATTCAGCAAAGGCCTATTATATTTTACCCACATCGCAAAAATATACACAGGTTTTAAAATAAAATTTTAAAAGAATATAAAAGTAAAAGTTTATGAACAGAATATTAAAGTGAAAAATAAAACCCTTCCCATAATAAATTCAGATCATATAGTAAATTCAGATGGAAGTGTCATCTTGACTATTTTATCCCTGACTGTTAGAAATAAACTCACTGATAAAAATACACTTAACTGATCGACGATTAATATATAGATTCATATAAATTGTCAACTAATTCTTTGGAGTAATTTTGAACATAAAACGTGAAAATATAAGAAATTTCAGCATTATTGCCCATATTGACCATGGCAAATCAACATTATCAGACAGAATGATACAGGCTGCGGGAATCATTTCCGACCGGGATTTCAAAAATCAGATATTGGATACAATGGACATTGAAAGAGAAAGGGGAATTACCATAAAAAGCCAGACTGTGTCACTGCCCTATAAAGCAGACAACGGAAAAAATTATCTGCTTAATCTCATAGATACCCCGGGCCATGTTGATTTTTCCTATGAGGTTTCAAGGGCTATTGCCTCGTGCGAAGGAGCATTTATTCTTGTTGATGCTACCCAGGGCGTGGAAGCACAGACCCTTGCAAACCTTTACCTTGCCATGGAACATGATCTGGAAATTATTCCTGTAATAAATAAAATAGATCTTCCTTCGGCAGAAATAGAATGGGCAAAGGATCAGATCGATGAGGATCTTGGTCTTGACAGCGAAAGTGCTCTTCTTGTGTCTGCAAAAAAGGGAATCGGGATTCATCAGGTTTTTGAGGCTGCCGTTAAATATTTTCCTGCTCCAAAAGGAGACGCCAATGCTTTTCTTCAGGCCCTTATCTTTGATTCCCATTATGATCCCTACAGGGGTGTTATTGTCCACTGCCGCCTTATCCAGGGAAGCATCAGGCCTGGAGACAGAATTATTTTCATGTCCACAAACGGTGAATACAAAGTGGAAGAAGTGGGGTTTTTCCAGATTGAAAGAACTCCCATGGAAGAACTTAAAGCAGGACAGGTGGGTTACATCATTGCCGGCATAAAAATGATCAGTGATGTAAAATGCGGGGATACCATTACACATGCTGAAAACAGGTGTGAAGAACAGATGCCGGGTTTTAAAGATCCAAAACCGGTTGTATTTTCATCCATATACCCCGTTGCCTCGGACGATTACCCTGAGCTTACCGAAGCGATGCAGAAACTGAAATTAAATGATGCATCCCTTGTGTTTGAAAAGGATTCTTCCATAGCCCTTGGATTTGGATACAGGTGTGGGTTTTTGGGGCTGCTTCACCTTGAAGTGGTACAGGAACGACTTGAAAGGGAATACAATCTTTCCCTTATTCTCACATCCCCATCAGTACAGTATGAAATTACAAGAACCGACGGCACCGTTGAAATAATTGACAATCCATCCCTTTACCCCGATCCTTCGGAAATTGAAAAAACAAGGGAACCATATATTAAAGCCGCAATTATCATTCCTGACAGATATATGGGCGCTGTAATGCAGGTGTGCCTTGAACACAGGGGTGTGAGTACAAATTATCAATACCTCACAAGCAACAGGATCGAGATGGAATTCACCCTGCCCCTTGCTGAAGTTGTTTATGAATTCTATGATCGTTTAAAAAGCGTTACCCAGGGCTATGGTTCCTTTGATTATGAAATAAAGGGATACCAGGATACAGATCTTGTTAAACTGGATTTCCTGGTAAACGGAGAACGTGTTGATGCGCTTTCTCAGCTTGTCTTCAGGGACAAGGCCGTTGAAAGGGCAAGACTTGCCTGTAAAAGGCTCAGAGAAGAAATTCCAAGGCAGATGTTTAAGATCGCAATCCAGGGAGCCATAGGGGGAAAAATAATTTCAAGGGAGACCGTTTCCGCCTATAGAAAAGACGTTACTGCCAAGTGTTACGGCGGTGATATCTCAAGGAAACGCAAGCTTCTTGAAAAGCAGAAAAAAGGGAAAAAAAGAATGAAAATGGTGGGCTCTGTGGAGATACCTCAATCTGCTTTTCTTTCAGTACTTAAATCGGGGAAATAACGACCATTAGTGCCTTATTCCTCAATTCCTGCTAAGAAAAATAAGAAATTGAGGCAGGCACATGGATTGCGGGCATCGCTCGCTTTAGACAGATAAACAGACTTTCTGCTTATCAAAACACAGAGGAGAACATTAGTCATGGTAAAAAAAACTATCTTTTTAATGGTTGTATCGATCTTTATTATGTCATCAGCGGTATGTGCACATGCAGCAGACAGAAAATTCCACGGGATAAAATTCCCGGAGCACAGGGTAATTGAGGGGAAAACCCTGACATTGAACGGAGTTGCCTTAAGAAAGGCAATGATTTTTATCAAGGTTTTTGCGGGAGGGCTTTACCTTGAGCATCCAACAAAAAATGCAAAACAAGCCATTGAATCTGAGCAGGTTAAATATTACGATCTTCACTACCTTACCAATCTTGCAACGGCCAAGAAAATTCAAAAGGGATTTATAGATGAAATGGAAAAAACAAATCCTCCAGCGCTTGTCAACAAACACCGTGCCGAGATCAAACAATATGCAGACTGGCTTAACCAGGACATGAAAAAAGGTTCAGTCTCAGAATCAATATATGTTCCAGGCAAAGGACTGACTCTTATATTAAACGGTGTGGTAAAAGGGACCATAAAGGACAAAGAATTTGCCAGGATGTATTATACGTACAGCCTCGGGAAAAAAGCCGATAAAAAATTAAGAAAAGGATACTTAGGCCTTTAAATGCTGAAAGTGCCTGATCTATGTTTTTACAGTACCGGAT
>WFQS01000724.1 GCA_015486915.1 Desulfobacteraceae bacterium | reverse complement strand
TGCCCCAAAGCACCATGCTATATGTATGAATCAAATGTGGTTGCAACTCCTTTTCAAACGGGATACAGGCTGGGCGGAACCATGGAGTTTTCAGGTTTCAACCTCAGCTTAAACCGGAAAAGACTGATAAAAATAAAAGAAGCTGCAAAAAATTATATGAAAGAACCGTTTGGTGAGCCTGTAATTGAAGAATGGACAAGTTTAAGGCCCATGTGTGCAGATGATATTCCCATTATCAGCAGGCTGCCCCAACAGCACAATGCCATTCTGGCAGCGGGTCATGGAATGATGGGGATCACAATGGCAACGGGTACGGGTAAACTTGTTTCGGAAATGGTTTGTGAACAGAAAACTTCCATCGGTGTTGAACCTTTTCGTATTACGAGATTTTCTCTCTGATAACGAAATTTTCTCTCTGATTTTTTTCTCTGACTTCCACCTGTATGGAACTTGAGTCCATATCGGCATCATGGGGCTGATCCTGCCGCTTATAGACTGATTTTCATGCTCAGATCCATGGATTTTGCCTGATGGGTCAGTGCTCCCGACGAGATAACATCAACACCTGTTGCAGCTATTTCTTTTATATTTTCAAGGGTCACATTACCCGAAGCTTCAACAATCGCCCTGCCGCCGATGTAATTAACAGCTTTTTTCATCCCGGCAGGGGGCATATTATCCAGCATTATAACTTCAACGTCTGCTTCAAGCGCTTCCCTTACTTCCTTCATGCATGTTGTCTCAACCTCAATTTTTAAAAGATGTGAAGCCCTTTTTCTTACAGCCTTTACAGCATTTTTTATTCCACCTGCAACGGCGATATGATTATCCTTTATCAGAATGCCATCAAAAAGAGACATCCTGTGGTTAAAGGCCCCTCCTGCCCTGACTGCATCTTTTTCAATCATCCGCATTCCCGGAGTTGTTTTTCTGGTATCTGTCAGGCGAACATCAAATTTTCCAATGGCTTCAACAAAGGTTCGGGTTAATGTCGCTATTCCCGAAAGATGCCTGATAAAGTTTAAGGCCACCCGTTCCGCCTTAAGCATGTTTATGATATCACCTTTAACCTTGAGTACAATATCTCCCTTTGATACTGAATCTCCGTCTTTAAACAGGGCTTCAAAAGATAGATCGGAATCAAGTGTCTTAAACACCTTTTCGGCAACTTCAAGCCCTGCAATTATCATTGGCTGTTTTGTTATGATAATGCCTCTGGCCTTAAGACCCGGGGTGAAAATGCTCTGGGCAGTTAAATCCCCGAACCCCGAGTCTTCAAGAAAGGCAAGTGATATCAATTGTGTTAAATAATCCATGGATTTTATTTTTTCATTCCCCTGATCCTGTTAAGATTATCTTTGAGTTTATCGTTTTTGATTTCAAGCATCTCCTGCTTTGCTTTTACTTTTGCCACCACAGCTTCAGGCGCTTTATCAAGAAAACTCTCGTTGTTCAGTCTCTTTGAAACCGATAAAAGCTCCTTTGTAATTTTTTCAATTTCCCTTGTAAGGCGGGATTCCTCTTTTTCAAAATCGATAACACCTTTAAGTGAAACATGGATCGTGGTGCTGTTTACAACGGCGGTTGCAGATGATGCAGATGCGTCATCACCATGGAAAGCGGCTATTTCTGATTGATCAAGGCAGTCAATATCACCAAGATTAGCAAGATTTTGAATCATGGCAGAATTTTTTTCAATACAGGTTTTTTCCAATGGATCAGAACTTTCCATTTTTACGTTAAGTTTCATGGAAGGCTGAATATTCATTTCGCTTCTTATGTTTCTTATTCCCGATATCAGTTCAAAAATGAAATTAATATTATTTTCAGTTTCAGGATCACGCATTTTCATGAGTGTCTGATCTTTACATGGGAATACAGCCTTCATCACAGAGCCTTGAACCATAGGCAGAATATCCCAGATCTCTTCTGTGACAAACGGCATGAATGGATGGAGCATGATCAGTATATTTTTAAGAACTGCAGCAAGAACCGCCTTTGCAGTATCCTGTTGTTCTGTGTTTTGTTTGTCATACAGAGCAGGTTTTTCAGCTTCAAGATACCAGTCACAGAATTCATGCCATACAAATTGATATACACTGCCTGCAGCTTCGTTGAATTTATAGTTTTCAATACCGCTTTTTACAGCTTCTGCCGTGGCTGCTGTCCTTGACAATATCCATTTTTCAACAGTTGCAAGATTGTTCTGATCGATTTCACAGACCTTGCCTTCTTTAAGATGCATCAGTGCAAATCTTGCTGCATTCCAGAGTTTATTGACAAAATGTCTGTAGCCCTCCACCCTGTCTTCCGACATTTTAACATCCCGGCCCTGGGCTGCAAAAGCTGCAAGGGTGAAACGGAAGGCATCTGCCCCGTAATTATCGATGACCTTAAGGGGGTCAATGACGTTCCCCTTTGATTTACTCATTTTTTTGCCGTTTTCATCACGGACAAGGGCATGGATATAAACATCTTTAAACGGGACCTCATCCATGAAAAAAATACCCATCATCATCATTCTTGCGACCCAGAAAAATAATATGTCAAATCCTGTAACAAGGGCATTTGTGGGATAAAAGGTTTTTAAAAGATCTGTTTTGTCCGGCCACCCCATTGTGGAAAACGGCCATAACGCGCTGCTGAACCATGTGTCAAGTACATCTGTCTCCTGAACAAGTTCCGTTGAACCGCAGGATGTGCATTTTTCAGGATCAATTTCTTCAACAACAAGTTCACCGCAGGCAGAGCATTTCCATACCGGAATCCTGTGGCCCCACCATATCTGCCTTGAAATGCACCAGTCCCTTATGTTGTTCATCCATTCAAAATAGGTTTTTGACCATGTTTCCGGAATAATTCTTGTTCTGCCGTCTTTTACGGCATTCATGGCCTGTTCTGCAAGCGGTGCAACTTTGACAAACC
>WFQS01000723.1 GCA_015486915.1 Desulfobacteraceae bacterium | reverse complement strand
CTTCAATGAAAACATGCAGAAAAAGTATGCAAATGCATTTGTAAAACAGGAGAAAACCCTATGCCCGTTAAAATTTATGTCCTTAAATCACTGTTTGTCCAGAATGTGATAATGGCTCTGAGCATGGGAGTTGTCCTGTTCTTATTGTACCTTGGTATAAAGAGAAAAAAAATAAGGCAGATAATATTATTCTCCATCTGGGTTGTGCTTATACTCTGGTTTTTTAACAGCAGTATGTGGGGATTCAGCGCAGTTACCATTGGAGAAAAGGGCATTAAACTTGAATATGGGTTTTTATCTTTTAAAAATACTTCTCTGCCTTTAAACACCCCTTTTGCAATCCAAACTGAGAATTCAGGCTTTCCAAAGTATAGAAAGCTCTATGTCATGAAAATCGGGGACAGAAAGAGTATGAGAATAAGTGGCCGTGAATATCCATTGCTGCAGCAGCTGGATAAAGGGCTTAAGGCGATTTCAAAAAAATGATTTTTATTAGTGGAAAACAATAAATGGAAATTAAAAGTATAATAAAACAAAAATTTACTTCATTAATCTGCCCCTGTACTATTTTTTTATCGATTTCATTGATATTTTCCGGATATGGATTCTGCAGTGAAAAAACATTTGATAAAGTTGAAAAATATGTAAATAAATCCATTGATTTAAGACAGAAGAATCAGAAAAAATTTGATAAATGGGAGCATAAAAAAACACAATTAATTGCTGAGTATGAGAGGCTTAAACAGGAAGAAGAGTTCCTTGACCAAAAAAACAAGGAATTGATAAATGAAAAATTAAAACATGAAAACAGGCTGAGCTCCCTTGTTTTACAGAAAAATGAGAATATTAAAATACAAAAGGATATGCTGCCGTTTCTTCAAAATGTTGTAAATGAAGTTTCCCTGCTTGTTTCAGAAGGGCTTCCTTTTCTGCAGAAGGAGCGTAAAAAACGAATTGTAAATCTGGAAAAGACCGTGAATGATCCTTATATAAAAATTGCAGAGAAATACAGAAAGACCATGGAAACACTTTTTATTGAGGCCGGATACGGGAACACAACGGAAATTGTTCGTGAAAAAATTATAATTAATGGAAACGAAGTGATTGAAGATGTTTTCCGCCTTGGTAGGATTGCAATGTTTGCCCTGTCTCTTGACCATAAATCAGGTGCGTATTTTAATATAGTTGAAAATAGATGGGTTGTTCTTAACAAAAAATATATCAGGCCTGTTTATTCTGCAATGGAGATAAGCCGGAAGCGCAAAACAGCAGAACTTGTATCTCTTCCCATCGGCAGACTGGAAAATAACCAATGAGAAAAAATAATACCTTTAAGTCAACCTTTGTAAAAATTTGTAATTTTATAAAAAGTTTTTGTGAAAAGTCATTTTTTTCAATGGCTGTTTATAAGAAAGAGCTCATTTTTGACAGAGTCACAAATGCTTTTTCCAGTTTCGTTGTGAGGCGCTGTAACGCAGTTCAGATCTGCCCCATGGCAGTTATATTTATTTTTTTTATTGCATTGCTGCTGTATTCCGGATTTTCAATGGCAGTTGCAGGTGATATGAGAACAGATTACATCAAACTTGAACAGAAAAGGGAAATGTTTCAGAAAAAGGCTGAAAATGAGTTAAAGCAAGCTGAAAAAGAGGCTGAAAACAGGGTAAAATTTATAAAAACCCATAAGAATAAACTTGTTGCTGCAATCAAGGCATTGAAGCTGAAAAATAGAAATACAAAAAAGAAAAATATAAAAATTCAGGCAGATATAAAGGAAATAAGAAAAAAAGAGGTGATTGCTGAAAATGCACTTTCCGAAACGCTTGCAGCAAACAGAGAATTATCAGGTGTTATCCTTGGGAATGCAAAAGATCTTAAAACAATACTGAACAACAGCTTTGAAAGTGCTGTAAACAGGAGAAAAACAGATTTTCTCACCCCTTTGATAAACCAGGAAAAATTTCCCGATATGGCAGATATCTCCATGATGACCGATGCTCTGTTGAATGAGATAAAATCATCCGGTGAAGTGAGAAAAACAAAGGCTGTTATGGTTGACCGCAGGGGCAGGGAGGTTGAAGCAGATATCCTTATCCTCGGCAGTTTTACAGGCATATATTCCCTTAAAAATGAAACAGGTTTTCTTCTTTACTCCAGTAAAAGTCATAGATTTTTTGCACTTTCAAAATTACCTGATTCAGGAATAAAAAATAATCTTCAAGCCTATATTCAGGGAAAGACCAATGATGTTTACATGGATATTTCAAAAGGTGCTGCATTAAGGCAGCTTACCCATGAACTTAATTTATGGGCTCAGATACCAAGGGGAGGACCCATTGTCTGGCCAATTATTGTAATTTTCGGGATCGCAGTATTGATAGTTCTGGAAAGGGTGATTTTCTTTTTAAGAAGAACAATAAATACAGATGAGTTCATGGCAAAACTCAAGCCATTTGTTCTTCAGCACAAATGGGATCAGTGCCGCAGCATGCTTGCCGTACAGAAGAACAGGTTTGTGCCGGAAATTCTACTGACTGCACTTGAATTCAGGGATAAGGACAGGGTGGATATGGAAAATGCCCTTCAGGAAGCAATTTTAAGGAAAATTCCAAGTATTGAAAAATTTCTTTCAACCCTTGGGATGCTTGCCGCCATTGCACCTCTTTTCGGGCTTCTTGGTACGGTGACAGGCATGATCAACACTTTTCATGTTATTACCTATTATGGAACAGGGGATCCCAAAATGATGGCAGGCGGTATTTCAGAAGCCCTTGTAACAACTATGCTCGGACTTGCTGCTGCAATTCCTATTATGCTTGTGCATACACTTTTAAGCCGTAAAGTGGAAACGGAAATAGGTGAAATGGAAGAAAAAGCAGTATCTTTTGTAAATATGGTTTTCATGAGCAGGGGAAAAATGTAAAAAAAATTATGGAAGACTTTATTTTTAATATTGCGGCTTACATTCGATCCGGAGGTGTTGTGATGATTCCAATACTTATGGTTTCATTTGTAATGTGGATATTGATAATAAACCGGATTATTGTGATGAGGCGGCTTTTTATTAAAAATATGTCAAAACAGGAGGCTGGTAATTTCATTAAAGAAAACACCATGCCGCATGATAACTATAAAGGAATCAATTCTCTTGTTGTAAGAAAATTTTTAATGAAAAGAACCTGTGAAAAAGAGCTTGACTCCTGTATTCTTGATGAAACAGTTATGGAACTTGTTGCATCCATGAACAGATATCTGTCTGTAATTGGCGTTCTTGCGGGCATTGCTCCTCTGTTGGGGCTTCTTGGCACTGTTACAGGAATGATGATAACATTTAATGTTATAACCCTGTTTGGGACCGGTAATGCCAGGGCTATGGCAGACGGTATATCGCTTGCACTTGTTACAACTCAGACAGGTCTTCTTGTGGCAATACCAGGATTGTATATGAGCGGATTTCTCAATAAACGGGCAGACAGCCTGAAGAACAGAATTTCCGCAGCCGGTATTTATTTAAAAAGGTTTTTATAGGACAGCCATGGGTAGATATCCGGATTCAGGTCATGTTCTGCTCTTTTTTTTGTTCGTCAAAATTTATGATATTTGAGGCGCTGTAACGCAGTTCAGATCTGCCTCATGGTAGTTGTACAAAATAAGAAATAACAGGAAACAATAAATGCTTAATATCTCGGCTGCAAGAAGGGCAAATAAAAAAACTCTGGAACTTAATATGGCTCCATTGATAGATATGGTTTTTATTTTATTGATTTTTTTTCTTGTGACCACATCCTTTGTAAAGGAAACCGGTGTGGATATTTCAAGACCGGTTGCAGGTACTGCAATTGGCATGACAGGTACCAATATTTTAATTGGAATTACCAAGGATAACTCAATTTATATGAACAGAAAAGAGATTGATGTCCGAATGGTTGAAACAGAGGTTGAAAGGGCGCTCATGGAAAATTCAAAGGCAAGTGTTGTAATTGTGGCGGACAGGGATAGTTACACCGGCCTTGTTATAAATGTCATGGATAAGTGCAAACTTGCCGGTGCCGGAAATATATCCCTTGCAGCAAGCCTGCCCCGTTAAAATAGTTTTTTACTTCTTGTGTTTTTTTTGCATGGCAGTCATGCCGGGAGAAATAATAATGAAAAGGTTCAGCAATTATGTCTTGTTAACCTGTCGTAACAGGGGTTTTACGGACTGGACATTGGCTGTTATTATCTCTGCTGTTTTAAATATCGTTCTTTTTGGTCTTATGCCTGCTCTTACCAGGATTGCTCCCTGTAATAATAACATTCATAATACTGCAT
>WFQS01000722.1 GCA_015486915.1 Desulfobacteraceae bacterium | reverse complement strand
GGAAATCTTTTCAGACGAATTTGATAAAAAACACACATGTGACAAATGCGGTGAAAAAATTGATTTTACTTCCTGCACCTATGAAGCAGGCTCTGTTTAGAGTTCACATTAGATGCTGAACCTATTTATGGAATCAGCTGAATGATTTCTTAAACTAATTTATAAATATTCGACCTTGATAATGTAAATTCTGGCCTGTGCTTCATATTCGTCTAATTGAAACTGCAAAAAGTATACGAATGCCATGGTAAAGGCTAAAATGCGCAAAGATGGAGTGCGGGTCGAATATTTACACGAATTTAAACCGGAGGTAGAACAATGACTATAAAAAAAATACTCTGCTGTGTTGATTTTTCATCAAACGCGGATAAGGCATTTGTGACTTCGGTTGATCTGGCAAACAAATATAGTGCCGAGCTTCATCTGATTCATGTGGTTCCACCGGTAGTCAATCCGCTTATTACTGATATTGACATTGCAATGCCTGCAGAATCGTCAAAGGCACTTGTTCAAAGGCTTGAAGATCAGATGATTGAAGAATACGGCGACAGGACAGGAGAGAATATCAATTCTATTATTACCGTTCAAAACGGTCATGTCTCTTCTGAGATCTTAAGTTATCTTCAGGATAAAAAAATAGATCTTGTGATCCTCGGGGCATATGGCCTGTCTGGTGTGGAACTTGTTCTGTTCGGAAGCGTGGCAAAAAGAATTGCCCACAAGGCGCCGTGTTCTGTGATGATTGTCAGGGAAAAAAATGAAAAATTGTAAAAGATTCATGAAGCGGACAGGTTTGGGTCTTTTGCAGTATTGTAATCAGAGAAATCTTATGTCTGTTGTGTTCTGCAGATCATGGGAGTTATGGAAATAATGGAGGAAACAGGAATTTTAAAATCAGGTGACTTACTTGGTAAATACCGCATTCTTCGCTTGCTTGGTTCCTGGGGAATTGCCGATATCTATGAAACAGAAAAAATTATTTCCGGTCATCATGCGGTCTTAAAGGTGTTGTCTCCTGAATTTATCGAAAATAAGAACAATACTTTCCATCCCCAGAAAAAAATTGTGGACTTGAATGATGTACCTGACCAATCTGATTTTATATCCGGCAGAGAGACAGAAAAAGACCATGGTTATTATTTTTATCCGATTCAGATGGCTATGGGAAAAAATTTAAGGCGGAGACTGAAACGAAACGGGAAATCATACAATTCTGATCAGGATATTTTCAATAACCGCCATGAAACGGACCCGAATTTACACCAGCCTCCTCGAAACATCAAAGATTCTGACAAATATAGAAATAAAGTGCTGTCAATTTGCGCTCTATTTAATTTCAATAATCATGAGGGTTCCGATAATAACGTAAGCTCAGGTATTAATGAAACCCCGGGTATTATCGGGAGCCCGGAAACTGCCGGAACCTCAGCAGAAAAGTCGCTGCTGCTGTGGTCACTTGCAGGTATATGCATGATTTTGCTTTTAATAAATTTTTTTTATGCTAAAGGCATGCCATTTGATCTGTTCATGAACTCATCTTTAAATCAGGCAAAAAAAAGCGGTATGACTTTTTATAATATTCCTGCCAGACCGCTTGCGCAATCTTCATCACCGTCCCCGTTACCCCGGTATCCGTTGCCCAAGTCTTCGCTGCCTTCTTCCTCATTAACCTCTTCTTCCCCGTCTTCTCGGACAAAATCTGACAGCTTATCCATTCCTGCCGGATCGGATTTAACCGGTTCGGCAGTAAACTTTACACCCTCCAATGGTATGCAATGGTTAAAGCCTGAACAAATTTCGGTTTTTAAACACGAAGAATTTAAATATTTAACTGACCTTTTGCACAGATCAATTGACAAAAAACTGTTTAAAGCAGCCAAACAATACCTTGTCGCTGCCGGGGAGCTTTTCCCTGACTCTCCCGGGTATTTATCCAATGTTGAGGAATACAGGAGAAAGCTGCAGCAGCAGTCCAGGATAAAAAAATTAAGCGAGAATTTTGTATGGATTAAGGGCGGAAATTTTCAAATGGGCTGTAATTCCCATACAGATCAATGCGATTCGGACGAAAAGCCTGTTCATAAAGTGATTCTCAATGGTTTCTGGATGGAAAAATGCGAAGTGACAACGTATCAGTATATGAGGTGTGTTAAGGAAGGGGCATGCAAGCTCCCGGAGTGGCTGGAAAAGGGTGGAAAATATAATATAAATACGGGAAAAGATAAGTATTACAAACGACTCGGCAAATCTCTGACAGAAAAAAATCATCCCATCACCGGAATATCCTGGTATGATGCCAAAGCTTTTGCCATATGGCTTTCGCAGAAGACAGGGTATAAATATCGCCTGCCTACTGAGGCGGAGTGGGAATATGCAGCACGAAACAGGGGCAGGAATATCAAATTTTGCTGGGGAAACAAAGATCCATATATTAATGGAAAGAAAGCTGCAAATATAGCTGATGAAACAGCAGGGGCAAAATATTCCCTGTGGACTGTATGGAAAGGATATAATGACGGATATATTTATACTTCCCCTGTGGGGAACTTTGCTCCAAATGGTTTGGGTTTATATGATATGGGAGGTAATGTATGGGAGTGGTGTGAGGATGTATATAATAAAAACGCCTATAAACACCATTCCATTAAAAACCCTTTATATACTGGCAAAAACAGCTACCGTGTCATACGTGGTGGAAGCTGGTATAATGATCCGCAAAACACGCGCTGTACCAATCGCTATTTCCGGCCGCCTGATAAAAGAAACCTTGATGTGGGTTTTCGTCTTGTTACAGGGGATATTAAGCTGCCTTAGACCCATTTTATCGATCAAACGCGTTTTTTCCCGGTTACCATGATCCTCCGGCATTCACTTATCAGGAAATAGAGCATAAAAAGGAATATGGAGATTTGAATTCCATGCAGGCGGATTACCGTATAAACGGAAAATGATACAAAAATTACAGGATGCAGCCATCCGTAGTATTGGGGAACAGTCACCGGTACAACTGATATTTTAACCTGTCCGCCTTTAACACTTACTTTCAGGTAATGGAAAAAAGAGTGATGGGAATTTTTCCCCACCAGTCCGGCACCGCCGCCTCCTGTAATTGTAAAGGGTATCCCATCCCATTGTCCATTAAAATAAGAGTGAATATGACTGGCAAAAATATGAGTAACACTGTATTTTTTAAAGAGAGCGATAAGTGAACGAGCTGCTTGAGGCGCAAGGCAATGATGATATTGATGCCCCCGAGGGTCAAACAGAGGTACATGCATAAAAATAAATCTGTTTGAATATCCAACAGATTTTTTCAATTCATTTTCTATCCATTGATACTGTAATTTATCAATCAATTGTTCATTGGCATCATCAATAATTATAAAATAGTCCCGGCCTGTTTTAAAGGAATAATAAAAGGGACCCAGTAAATCGTAATATAATTCTCTCCCATCCTTTTTCAACTCATGGTTACCAACGGCGGTTAATAATGGGATGTCAAGATTTCTGCGTACCATGGTAAAATAGTAACGGTATTTTTCCACATAGGCGTATGATACTAAATCACCAAGTTCCATTGCAAATTTTATATTTCTATCCCTGCTCATCTGTTTTAATAATTCAGGAAATATTATATGGCTGTCTTTATTATCTCCAAAAACGCTGAACACATAATTATCTGTTTTGCTTTTTATCTGATCTTTTTTGATTTTTTTCAAATTGTCGGCAATCCAATTATTTGCAGGCATAATTTTATGATAATCAAACCATTTGTCAATGCCTGCAAAACTCAAGAGGCAAATCATGAATATGCCCATTAAAGCAGGATGTCTCCTGAAGTCTGCTACCAGGACCTTTAATAAATTCACTATTATTTTTATTATTGGCATACCAGATATTTTTTCATATTCATTACCACATACATTAAGAAATAAGTGCTCAGGAAAAAAATCATTTACCTGTCTTTTGTCTTTGATGAATCTATTATACGTTTTTTCCATCCATATATGTCTGTCTCTTATACACATCTCCGAGC
>WFQS01000721.1 GCA_015486915.1 Desulfobacteraceae bacterium | reverse complement strand
GCCATGAGGCAGTTGAGGAACGACTGGAACAAACCATACAAGAAATCAGCAAGGGTGGTGGGTGATGTGATTGGTAAATATCATCCCCATGGTGATACTGCCGTGTATGATACAATTGTACGCATGGCCCAGGATTTTTCCCTTCGTTACCCCCTTGTTGACGGCCAGGGCAACTTTGGCTCAGTTGACGGTGATTCTCCGGCAGCAATGAGGTACACGGAGATCAGGATGAAAAAGCTTGCCCATCTTATGCTGGCTGATCTTGAAAAGGAAACAATTGACTGGCTTCCAAATTACGATGAAACCATGGAAGAGCCTTCGGTTCTGCCTACAAAATTTCCTGCTCTTCTTGTAAACGGGTCTTCGGGCATTGCAGTTGGAATGACCACCAATATCCCTCCCCATAATATCGGAGAAATAGCCGACGGGATCACAGCACTTCTTGACAATCCTGATATGGATATTACTGAACTTATGGATTATATCCCTGGTCCTGATTTTCCAACATATGGAATTATCCACGGTAGAAAAGGTATTTATGATGCCTATACCACGGGTCGCGGTATAATTACCCTCAGGGCTAAAACAGAAATCGAAGAAAATTCCAAAACGAAAATGGATACAATTATCGTTTCGGAACTTCCCTATCAGGTGAACAAGGCAAAGCTTGTTGCAAAAATAGATGAGCTTGTCAAGGCAAAAATTATTGTGGGTGTATCCTTTGTAAGGGATGAATCAGACCGACACGGAATGAGAATAGCACTTGGTCTGAAAAGGGATCAGGTCCCGGAAGTTGTGATTAATCAGCTTTACAAGCATACAAACATGCAGACAAGTTTTGGAATTATTTTTCTTGCCGTTGTGAACAACCGGCCTGAGCTGTTGACAATTAAAGAGATTCTTGAACATTTTATCAGCCATAGAAGGGTGGTTATTGTCAGGCGCACTTTATTTGAGCTTAAAAGGGCCGAAGCAAGGGCCCATATACTTGAAGGACTGAAAACCGCCCTTGATAATCTTGATGCCGTTGTGGCTTTAATCCGCGCTTCTATGTCTCCTGAAGAGGCAAAAAAAGGACTTGTTAAAAATTTTGATCTTACACAGATCCAGGCCCAGGCAATCCTTGAAATGCGCCTTCAGAGACTTACAGGTCTTGAACGGGAAAAAATCGACGAGGAATATGATGCTCTTTTAAAGGATATTGCCTGGTTTAAGAAAATTCTTGGAAGTGATGAAGTGGTAAGGGGGATCATCAAGGATGAAATCGCCGAGCTCAAAGAGGAATTCCAGGATAAAAGGCGCACTGTAATTGTCGAGGATACAGGTGCAATATGTATTGAAGATCTTATTACAGAAGAAGACATGGTTGTTACCATCACAAGAAGCGGCTATATAAAACGTAATCCTGTTACCCTTTATGACAACCAGCACAGGGGCGGTAAGGGCAAGAAGGCCATGGGTACCAAGGAAGATGACTTTTTAGAGCATATCTTTGTTGCTTCAACCCATCATACTTTTCTTTTTATAACAAATATGGGCAAGGTTTATCAGACCAAGGTTTATGAACTTCCCATGACAGGAAGGTCAAGCCTTGGCAAGGCCATTGTTAACCTTCTTGACCTTGATGAAGGAGAGAAGGTTGCAACTGTTCTTACCGTGCCGGAATTTTCTGAAAATCAATATGTGATAATGGCCACAAAAAAGGGCAGGGTAAAGAAAACCGATCTCATGCTATACTCCAGATCAAGATCAGGGGGACTTATCGGGGTTAAACTTGTCCCTGGTGATGAACTCATTTCAGCAAGGATAACCGATGGTAACATGGATATTTTTATGGGTTCTGACAAAGGCAAGGTTATTCGATTCCACGAAAGCGATGTCCGTGCTACGGCCAGGGGAACCATGGGGGTTACAGGCATGAGGATAGACGATGATTCCACCGTTGTGGGCATGACGGCGTTAAGGGATGAAACAACGCTTTTGACGGTAACTGAAAACGGATTTGGGAAACGCAGTCTGGTTGAGGATTACAATTGTCAGAAAAGGGGGGGCAAGGGAGTGTTTTCCATTAAAACATCCCGGCGCAACGGTACAATGGTGTCTCTGCTTTTTGTGGACGATAATGATGAACTCATGCTTATCACCGATAAAGGCAAACTTATCAGGACAAATGTCAGGGGAATTTCAGTGATCAGCAGAAATACACATGGCGTAAAACTGATCACTCTTGCAGAAGAGGAAAAACTCATAGGCATTGCAAGACTTCCCGAGGAAGATAATCCCGAAGGAGATAATCCCGAAGAAGGTAATCCCGAGGAAGATAATCCCGAAGAAGCTAATACTGAAGAAAATGTAGCACAGGAAGATGTTTCAGAAGAAAATAGTGGAGAAGACGAAAATTCATAAAGGTGCTGGTCATAGAAAAAGGCTGAGAAAAAGGTTCCTTGAATCAGGGCTTTCAGGCTTTCTGGATTATGAGGTTGTGGAACTGCTCTTAACCCTTAACACTCCGAGAAAGGACTGTAAACAAAGTGCCAAAGAACTTTTACGGCGGTTTAAGAGCCTGCCGGGTGTATGCGAAGCAGATTCTGCAGAACTTGCAAGGGTAAATGGTGTGGGGCCGGCCAATATTTTTGGTATCAAACTGATAAAGGAAGTTGCGGACCGCTATCTTGAAAAGAAATTGATAGACAAAAAATTTGTTAGAAATTCCAAAGATCTGAAGGATTATCTGAATCATTTTATAAGTCATAAAAACAGGGAAGTCTTTATCGGGATATTTCTTAATGCAAAAAACAGGGTGATCACCTCGGAAATTCTTTTTAAAGGAAGTCTTACCTCAAGTTCTGTATATCCAAGGGAGGTTATAGCAAAAGCAATTGAAAACAGGGCTGCAGGTCTGATCTTTGCACACAATCATCCCTCTGGAGATTCTTCTCCTTCCCGGGAAGATATTTCCATTACAAAAAGGCTGGTTTCTGCCTGCCGCCATGTGGGAATTATAGTTCATGAGCATGTGATAACCGGAGAAGATGTTTTTTACAGTTTTGCAGATAACGGTTTTATTGAAAAGTTTAACAGAGAATTTGAAAACGAAAATGCACAGTGATAGAAATAAGCACTGCTCAGAAACGGGTGAAACGGGTGAATGCCTGCCTGCCTGCTTCGGGAATCTTGACAAGGTGTTTCCCATGGCAGACAACGGCTTGAGACAGACTCCCGAGGAATGCATGTTTTCCTGTGATCATAAAACGGCCTGTCTTAAAAAGGCAATGACAGGTTCAGGCGGGAAAAATGTGCAGGAGGAGATAATAGAAAGAGGGGAGCAGGCAGGTATGATAGGTTTTTTTGAAAGATGGTCAAGAAAAAAACGGCTCAGCAGACAGCATACAGATTAATTTTTAACGTAAAACAAAGGTACGATATGAAATCCGTAAGAGATCTTAATTTATATGGTAAAAAGGTGCTGGTCAGGGTGGATTACAACCTGCCCATGGATGAAAATTTAAACATTACAGATGATAACCGTATTCTGTCCTCTCTTCCATTAATTGAGTACCTGATTAAAAAAGAGGCAAAGATCATACTTATATCCCACATGGGAAGACCCTCCGGAAAAAAAGAGCCTGAATTATCCCTTGCACCTGCTGCAGACCGTTTATCCAGGCTTTTATCAAGAGATGTAGCCTTTGTGGATGAATGTATTGGCCAGGATGTAAAGGATGCTGTTGATAAACTTCACAACTCTGAGATACTGCTTCTTGAAAATTTAAGATTTCATAAACAGGAAAAAGCCAATGATCCGGTATTTTCAAAAGCACTTGCCTTTCTGTGCGATGTTTACGTAAATGACGCTTTTTCCGTTTCCCACAGGTGCCATGCATCCATTGTAGGCATCCCGGAGTTTACAGCTGAATCTGCTGCAGGTTTTCTCCTTGAAAAAGAACTTGCATCCTACCATGCTGCCATTGATAATCCTGAAAGACCCCTTGTTGCAATTGTGGGAGGTGTTAAAGTCTCAAGTAAACTCGGGGCGTTGAAAAATATGCTAAAATATGTTGATAAGCTTATAATCGGAGGTGCAATGGCTAACACCTTTCTTAAAAGCCGTGGCATTGATGTTGGCGCATCCCGTATTGAAGAGGCTTTAATAGAAACCGCTCTGGGAATAATTGAGGAAGCTGAACAAAAGGGGATTGAATTTTATCTTCCCGTTGATCTCGTTGTTGCTGAAAAATTTGATCAAGATGCTTTGAAAAAAGAGGTCTCCATTAAAGACATTCCTGCATCCTGGATGGCACTTGATATTGGTTTTGAAACGGGAAAACTTTTTGCAGAGGCGATAAAGGGAGCAGGTACAATAGTGTGGAACGGGCCCATGGGTGTTTTTGAGATGGAAAGATTCCGTTCGGGCACACAGCAAGTTGCCGATGCCGTTGCAGAATCCAATGGCTTTTCTGTTATTGGGGGTGGTGATACAGATCTTGCAGTTAAGCTCTGTAATGCTGCGGATAAAATGGATTATATTTCAACGGGCGGCGGGGCTTTTTTATGCCTTATGGAAGGAAAACAACTGCCCGGAGTTGCAGCCCTTGAAAAAAATCGCAGCTGAAATTGTAGACAATAACATTCAAAAATCAACATCAATTTCAACATCCTTTAATGAAATTGTTTTTATAAGAAAGAGCGTACTTTTAATAAAGTAACAAATGCTCTTTTTATGTTCGTTGAGAGGGCACCGTAGCGCAGTCCAGCTCGGCCTCATGGCCGTTAATAGAAAATCAGTCAATCTATGGGAAAAAGGAGGAAACGGTAAGTGCTTTACCGTCACAGATACGAGCTGAGTCGAAGTGAGAAATTAAGAAGATCTTACTACAAGGTGTTAAGAGATGAGATGGATCAGTTTGTACTGCAATACTGCCTGATAGATTCCTATTTCAATTTTATCAATGAAAGAACTCCATATCCTTTTGTTGAAACAAGGGAGTTAAAACCAAGAGCGAGAATTCCAAGCACTGAATTTAAAGCCCAGAATTCTTTCCTTGTTTTATTTCTCGAAGATCATATAGATGAGAAACATAAAAAATATATAAGATATTTTGATGTAAATAAAACAACCAAGACAAACCTTATTAAACATAAGGACTTTCCCGGTGTTGAGAATTTTAACCGAAATATCAAATATTTTGAAGCAGATGGCTTTTTTGATTTTATGAGGATTCTGCTTCCAGTTGATTACGCTCTGCTTATACAAAGGGATGCAAAATTAAAAAACAGATATGCCCTGACCCACTTTCATGTGCGCATTGACTGGCCCATTGCCGATGCAGCAGAAGATCTTTCAAAAGAGTTGAGGTATATTTCAAAAAGTCTTTATGAAAAGGGTGATAAATATGCCGAGGATCTCCAGAAAAAGTTTTTTGAATACTATGGTATGCCTGTAATGGCAGGCGGCAGGAGAACTGCAGCCATTGTTGCTGCCCAGTACTCCGGCAAATTTGACGGAATTGCGACGATCTATGTTGGAAGCAGTGAATCAAGAGCTCTTTTAAGAATAAGTGAAAAAGGGGTTTCAAAGGCTGTGCTGGTAAAATTTTCAAGGGATGAGATAAGAGAAATAGCCCGCCTTGCATGCATGACACAGAACAGCTTTACAAAAAATTATGCAATTGCCAGGGAAGGCAAATCAATTGTCTGCATATTTAATGTGCATTATGCATATACGCCCCATGCTCTTTTCCCCGAAGGCGGCAGGTTAAGGGATTTGAACCCTGATATAAACTGGCTTACAGTATTTTCAGAGCAGATAATGCCCAAGCCTTCCGTGCATAAGTACCCTCCTATTCTGTTTAAGAGGATTTACTCCTGATTTTTTTAAGCGAGCTTTTTCACCATTGCTGTTTCATCACATTCAGGAAAATTAACACACATGATGCAGTCTGCCCATATTTTTATGGGAAGCTCTGCCTTGTCAATGGTATAAAAATCAAATCGTTTAAAGAACGATGGTCTGTAAGTCAGGGTGAAAAGTCTCGGGACTTTAAAAACAAGTGCTTCCTGAACACTTCTGTCCACAAGCAGGGTGCCTATGCCCCTTCCTGTAAAATCTTCTGCCACGGCAAGAGATCTGATTTCAGCAAGATCATCCCAGCAGAACTGCAGGGCACAGCATCCCGTGATTTTACCTGTATCATCATCTTCAAACACCCAGAAATCCCTCAGGTGGTCATAGAGTTCGCTTAACGGTCTTGCAAGGAGTTCTCCTTTTCTGCCGTAAACCTGAAGCAGTCCATGGATCGGTTTTATATCTTTTATAACAGCTTTTCTTAACATAGTCGTTCCTGTTAAAGTTTTTTAATATAGAGCATTTCAAATGACCTCGTATTGCTTTTTCAAGTAAATACTCTATTTTGAACAGGCTTAGGATCGAAAATTTTATAAGTTGAACGAAATTGCTTGTCTTCCGGCCCATCTACTTCGTTGCAATAAAGGCCGAATACGTTGAGTATGCAACCTTTAATGCGCCTTGTACATGGGGTAGGAATTCTGCGCTATTTCTGTTCAACTTATTTCATCTCCGATCCTTAATCTCAAAATATAGTATGAAGTCAAGCAAATTTGACTATAGCACTCTCTGTTGACACAAAAGGGTTTCGCTCAGGCCTGCTTACAAAACTCATTATTGTCTTAACTGCCTGGGACGGAACTGAATTTGCGCTATCTACCTTACAGCAAATTGAGAAATAAAAAGCACTAAATTCGCATTCTGTTGTTTATAATATATAAATTATTTGATAAATTGCATCATGACCTTTATTTCAGAAAAGATGTAACCGCGGTTTTCAACTCTTCGTCGGTGAAGGGTTTGTGCAGTATCCTGCTGATACCGGATTTGGTTAGAAAATTATCATTAACCTTTGCTCCGCTGCCTGATTTGGAATTTTCAATGAAATCACTCTGGGTTGTGATCATAATAATGGGAAGCTGCTGTCTTGTATATTTTTTCCTTATTTCCTGGGTAAGTTCGATTCCGTTTATGTCCGGCATGTTCAGGTCGGTAATTATAAGATCAGGCTTTGACACAGCTACTGCACTGATGGCTTCACCGGGGAATTGGAATAATGTTGGTTTGTATCCCAGATTTGTAAGCTTATTCTGATACAATTTCAGCATCATCTTTGAATCATCAACAACATACAATTGTTTATCAATAGATTCCGGCTTATCATTCTCAAAATGCGGAAGTCTGGATGCAATGGTTTCGGCAAGCTCCTGTTTATTTTTATTTTTTAAAAGATTTAAGAAATGTTCGCATGTTGAAGGATCTGCTTTGGATGCAAGGTGGGCAGTTGCAAGTTTTATAAATGATTCTTCTTCAAGGAGAAAATTAAATATATTATCTGCTGACGTGTCCATGAGAGCGGCAACTGCGTTTGCAGCATCACTGTTCTCCTGTCTGACAATATTTTTAAGCCCTGCCACAAGCACTTTTGAAAGGTTTTTATCAACTGCCCGTGCAGCACTCATTCTAACAGATTCGACTGAATCCTGCAGACCAACTGCAAGGCTGATGGCTGATTTTGCCGATGGAAGTCTTTCAAGTGCTTCATAGGCAGCCTGTCTTATATTCGGATCCTTTGGTTTAACATTTACAATATCCAGTACAGCCGGGATTGCTGCAAGATCTCCGATATACCCGAGAGTTGTGATCAGGTGCACCATATAATCTGACTTAGCATTAGACATAGCTTCTGTAAGTATTGGCACAGATTTACTGCCGATTCTTATAAGTTGGTTAATTGCAGCATCTCTTATGTGAGTATGAGGAGAATTAAGCAGAGATGCAATTGTATCAAGTGCGTATTTATCCTGAATTCCTGCAAGCGCTTCTATTATAATTAAATTAAGTTCATCGTTTCCCTTTATCATTGAAGATAAAATTTTTACAGCCTCTTTTCCGCCAGTTTCAGCAATTGCAAACACAGCTGCCCGTTTTATTTTTTCATCTTTTTTGCTTGCCATTACTGCAGAAAACAGAGGAAGAAACTTTTTAATTCTCAAAGCTCCCATGGCTTCAATTGTTTTAATGAGAATATCGATGTCAGTGCTTTTTGAAAGGATTTTCGCAAGTACGGGAGCGGTATCTACAAGCTGGAGATCACCTGCGGCTTTAAGATATATCAGCTGGCTTTCCTTGTTGTTCTGTGTAATATATTTTATTACAAGTTCTGTGTTCCCATAGGCTTTGTCCAATATCAATTCGTACAGGGAATCTTTTATTTCATTACTTGAAATTTTAATTTTTGTAAGATACTCAAGCAGGGGGAAGGCAATTTTTTCATCTGCCCTGCCAAGTTCTGTTAGAGCCTTTTTCTGCAGATCAGTATCCATGTCAGAATCAGAAGCAAACTGTAAAAGAGCTTTTGCTTTTACAATATCTCTTTCTTTAAGGCAGAATATCAGCTCATCTATGAACTCTTTTGGATTTATTTCACTCATAAAAAATATACCGTTTTGATAGAATTTTTTTATAAGAAAGTCTTTGTGAAACAACAACGTGTAACTTTCATTTTTTGTCAGAATCTTTGATTCTTTGAGGCAAATCTGGGCAAATCCAGATCGGCCTCATGGCCATTATATTCTATTTAGGTTGATAAAAAACAGACTTTAAGTATCTCTTTGGTATAAAAAGATCGGAGTCATTGGCAAGGGATTCTGTAGAGCCTATTAACAGGTAACCGTCAGGTTCCAGGACTTTTGCAATATTGTTGTAAATTTTTCTTCTGTCTTCACTTGTAAAATAAATCATTACGTTTCTGCAAAGTACAATATCAAACTTCCCCAGGCCTGTAAAAGGTTTCATGAGATTTAATTTTTTAAACTGAACCATGGCTCTCAGTTCGTCCTTGATTTTCCATGAATCCTTATCCTTTACAAAATATTTGTTTAATCGTTTTTGATCCAGCCCCCTTGCTATTTCGAATTTATTGTATTTGCCATAACTTGCTTTTGCTATTGCAGCATCGGATATGTCAGTTCCAAAAAGTTTTATATTGTAGTCTTTTGGAGTTACATTTATTTCATGAAGCGCCATTGCAATACTGTAGATTTCCTGGCCCGTTGAGTTTGCTGCGCTCCATAAACGTATACTTGGTCTGATTCCTGATCTCGCCTTTGAACGTTTGTCAATAAGATCCGGGATAATTCTGAATTGAAGGAGTTCAAATGGAGATTTATCCCTGAAAAAATACGTTTCATTAGTAGATATAGCATCAATAATTTTTTTTTCAATTTCTTTTTTAAAATCCGATTTTGCCTTTTGATAAAGCTCCAGGTAGGATGAGCATCCAAGTTCTTCTGCAAGCGGGTTAAGTCTGGTTTCTATAAGGTATTCTTTACCCTTTGTCAGGGCTATGCCTGATATATCGAGAATGTATTTTTTAAATAAGGTAAATTCGGAAGGAGTGATTTTTATCATTTCAGCCCGTTATTATCTAATGACGGTTTTCGTTATTTCTTCTGCAATTTTTTCAAGAGGCGCAATGACATCTGTTATACCTGATTCTATAGGTTCTTTGGGCATGCCATATACTGTACATGTTGCCTGGTCCTGGGCAATAATAATACTCCCGTTTTTTTTCATTAACTGCAGGCCCTTTGTCCCATCTGAACCCATGCCTGTCATAATCACCCCTGTGGCTCTTCCTATATAATGCTGGGCTATTGATCTGAAAAGGTAATCAGCAGAAGGCTTACAGCTGTTTTCAGGTGGATCGTCGGTTATTTTTATGTTTCTTGTTTTTCCGTCAGCCCCTGCTATTATCTTCATCTGTTTACCACCTGGCGCAATAAAAACCGTGTTCGGTACGATGGGGTCACCATTTTCTGCTTCTTTTACCGTAAGAGCGCTTTTTGCATTAAGGCTCTTTGCAAGGGATGCAGTGAACATGGGGGGCATGTGCTGGACAATTAAAACAGGTATATTGATTTTATCAGTAAGCATCGGTATCATTTTGGAAAGAGCATTTGGTCCACCTGTGGAAATTCCTATTCCAACAATTTCTGAAAGGGTTTTTCTTGTTCCAGCACCTGCTGTAACTCTTCCTGTTACAGGACGGGAAACAGGTTTTCTCAAGTGTATTGATTCGTTAGTACTCCTGCCGCCTTTGAGTTTAAGCCGAAGAGCTCTCTGCCTTTTATAAGACTCAAAAATAGGGGTAAAGGCTTTTTTGATTTTTATTATATTCTCTGCCATCCTGCCGCCGTCAGGTTTAGGGATGAAATCAAAAGCACCAAGTTCAAGAGCCCTTATCGTCATGTCACTTCCCGTATGTGTAAGGGTACTGAGCATAACGGCAATGGGAGCATCAGGGACCTGTTTCAGATGTTCAAGCACCTCAATACCGCTCATTTCCGGCATTTCAATATCCAGTGTGACAAGATCAGGCTTTAAAGACTTTATTCTTGAAAGGGCAATTTTACCATTATTGGCAGATCCCACCACTTCAACATCGGGCATATCATGCAGTACATCACTTATGATTTTTCTATAGACAATTGTATCGTCAACAACAAGAATTTTTATTTTATTCATATGAAAATTTTCCGTTTTTTAATCTTTTAATACTTCTTCAATATTTAGAATCCCAATCAGACTTTTTTCCGTTTTCAGCACACATTTGAAAAATTTACCTTCAAGGCCGCCCAGGTTTGAGGGGGCAGGTTCAAGATGTGATTTCTCAGCAATCACCACGTCGCTTATTGAATCAACAAGAAGACCGATATATTCATCCTGGGACTGCACAATGATATTTCTGTTATCCTTGCTTCTTTCAATATGTGAAAGCCCGATTTTTTTCCCTATATCAAGGATGGTGACAATTTTTCCTCTTAGATTGAGCACTCCTATAATGTACTCTGCTGCCTGGGGAACCTTTGTAACCTCGAAATGTTTGTTTATTTCCTGAATATTCATAATATCGATGCCGTATAATGAGCCCCCAACATAAAAAGTAGCAAGTTCCATACTGGCTGTCTCTGTAGTATTTTCTGTATCATCCATGTTGATCTCTCCTTCAAATATAACGGCCATGAGGCCGATCTGAACTGCGTTACAGTGCCTCAAAGAATCAAAGATTCTGACAAATATAGAAATGAACGTATTAAATTTACGTTCTCTTTCTTATAAAAAAACAAAGCGGTTTCTAATTACAGGTTCAGGTACTGCCTGATCACTTTCATCAGGTTTTCCCTGTCTAACTTTATTTCATAGGAATCTATACCGACTTTTTTCCCCTTTGCAATATGTGCATCACTTGCAAGTGATGTCAGTGCAATTACAGTAAAATGAGAGAATTTCGGGTCGTTTTTAATCTTCTCAGTAAGTTCAAATCCATCCATATTCGGCATTTCAAGATCAGTGACAACAATATCAATCTCATCCGAGCGTTCTTTTAATAGTTCCCAGGCTATTGCCCCGTCTTCTGCAACAATAACCTGATAACCTTCTTCAATCATAAACTTTTTCACCTGATTTCTGAAAAAGGCTGAATCCTCCGCAAAAAGTATAACTTTCTGTCCGTCATCCTCCATCTGGGTGACAGCATTTTTTTCTTCTTCAAACCAATCTGGATTAAGTTGTTTTACAAGCTCAAAAATATCAACAAGAAGCGTTGTATGTTTATCAATAATCATGGAACCGCTTATGCAGGGCATTTTCAGTGTTGAGTCATCAATTTCAAGGGCTACTTCAACGGCATCAATGGGCGGGGTAACCATTAGTCCCAACTCCCTGTTTTTTACTGTAAAAACGATAACTTCCTGTTGATCTCTTTCAGGTAAAGGGTCAATTTTCGTTACTTGTGAAAGTTCATAAAGGGGAAGAGTACCATCCCTGTATTGGATCACTTTTCGATCACTGATCTCTTCAATAGTTGATGTTTGAATTCTTTCAATCCTCTCCACAAGGTTAAGCGGTGCTGCAAAGTATTCGGATTCACCGTTTTTAAACACAAGAAGTGAAATTTTATCCTTTGCACTTTCCCTTGCTTTCTCGGCTGCTTTAACTGCTTGTGCCATCCTTTCCACTTCAGCCATGTTGGTGAGTCCTGCCATCTGTGCAAGGCTTGAGACATCAAGAATCAGGGCAACTTTGCCATCTCCCATGATAGTTGCCCCTGCATATCCGCTGCACTGTTTGAGATGTCTGCCAAGTGGTTTAACAACAATTTCTTCGGAATCACACAATTCGTCTACTACAAGTCCGTATTTGAATGAGCCTGCTGATACCACTGCAATATTAATGGCACTGGCCGCATGGTATCTCCTGTCGCTGTCACTGCGTTGAGAATTTTTTTCAGATTCACAGGCGATTTCACTGCGTTCAACTACTTCTTCACCGTCTTCAGAAATAATGTGGCAGGTGGATCGTCTGTCAGCAATGGACTTTCTTCTGTCAGTGTACTCTGCTTTTTCTTCAGGATGTACAAATTTTTTATTGATTCCAAGCACTTTGCCAAGGTCCAGCAGAGGCAGTAGATTACCTCTGAGCCTTACAACTTCGGCATTTCCTACTTTTTCTATTCTTTCTTTTATCTGTGATGCAGGAATTCTCAACAGCTCGTCGAGGTTAACCTGGGGAATTGCATATTTTTCATTATCCAGTGAGATGATCTGACTTGGAATGATTGCCAGGGTAAGGGGCAGTTTAATCTGTATATCGGTTCCTTTACCAAGGGTTGAGTTTATTTCAAGAAGCCCGCCAAGTTTTTCAATGTTGGTCATAACAACATCCATACCAACACCCCTGCCGGAGATATCCGTTACCTTTTCAGCCGTAGAAAATCCGGGCAGAAGAATAAGTTCTGTCTTTTCTTTGTCTGAAAGCTTGTCAACCTGCTGCTCCGTCATTAACCCTTTATTTACAGCAGTAAGGGCAATTCTGTCAGGGTCAAGTCCCTTTCCATCATCGGAAATTACAATATTTACCTGGCCTGCATCATGAAACGCTTTGAGAACAATTTTTCCGGTAGCGTTTTTTCCTGCTTTTTTTCTGTCTTCAGGAAGTTCAATTCCGTGGTCAACGGAATTTCTCACAAGATGTGTCAAAGGGTCATTAATAGATTCTATGATGGTTTTGTCTAATTCAACATCTTTTCCCTCAATTTCAAGGTCAATTGTCTTTCCTACTTTTTTTGAAAGATCCCTGACTACCCTTGTAAATTTAGTAAGAACAACTGCAATTGGCTGCATTCTTGTTCTCATGATCGCTTCCTGGAGTTCTGAAGTGATCATGTCTATGTGCTGGCTTGAAAGTTCAGTAGCTTTTGTGTTTGAGGATGTAATGCTCTGTAGAAGCTGGTTACGGCTTAAAACAAGTTCTCCGGCAAGATTCATTAAGGTATCAAGGAGGTTTACATTTATTCTTAAAGATCCCTGGGGTTTTGTAACGCTGATGGCTGCTTTTGTTCCTTTTTCAGTGGACTCAACTATTTTCACCGGAGGTGTTTTTTCTTCTTTAACAGCAGGGCTGGATGGTGCTGTTACCGATTCTACAGCTGTCTCACGTGCAGATACGGTTGACACGGCAATCTCAGGTTCTTTTGCTTTATCTTGTGCAGGCATCAGTGAGGGCTCTGAAAGTTCCGGCATTTCAGATAATTGAATCATATCTTCAGAAATTACATGTATATATTCATCTTCAAGGTCAAAAAGAGTTCCTGCCATATCCGGCTCAAGTATGGAAGCGTAAAGCAATTGCAAGGGCATTTCAACCGGCAGAGTTGTTTCGGAAAGCGTGCCAATTGATTGAACACCTATTCTTGCATCAAGGATTGTACCTGTTTTCTCAAGGGAAGCAAAAAAATCCAATGGATTTTTATTCTTCTGCTGCAGATCTCGTATCAGTTCGTATTCAGCAATAAAAATGAATTTACCTTCATTTCTGCACTGCTCAATGTCATATGGTGAGACCTGGGGAAAAATTCTGCCATCACTGAGGCAGATATCAAATCTTTCCTTTGAATCTTCCTTTGAATCTTCCACAAAAACCTCCTGCTCTTCCACGGCAGGCTGCTCTGTTATATTTTTAAGTGCTGTCAAGTGTTCTGAAACATCTTCTTCATTGCTTGTGGCAATATTGTTCATAAGGTTTTCAAGTTTATCAAAACCCTTTAACAGGACACTTATTACGTCTGAATCAGGAACAAGTTCCATATTCCTTATAAGATCAAGGACATTTTCAAGACTGTGCCCAAGGTCTTTTATGGTTGTAAGCCCCATGAAACCGGCTCCTCCCTTTATGGAATGAGCAGCACGGAAAACGTTATTGACAAGATCGATATCAATATCTTTGCCACCTTCTTCAATGGCAAGAAGGTCACTTTCAATATCGGACAGATGCTCGAGCGATTCTTCAATATACATCTGCAGGGTTTCATCGTCTTCAATCATGATGCATCTCCTTTAAAGCGTTTCCCTGAGGCTTTGAACCCGGGATCAAAGTATCAATAATAATTTTTTTTGATAAAAATACTTAACAAGTGCTATCGTTTAATTCTGAAAAGTTATCAAGTCATTTTTATTTTAATTTAAGTACGAAAATGTACTTTGACCTTTAGTACAGCAC
>WFQS01000720.1 GCA_015486915.1 Desulfobacteraceae bacterium | reverse complement strand
GCACACCGTTCTCCATTTTATAAAAACAGGTGTTACCGGCAGACAGCATGGCTTTAACATTGGCAGGGACATCAAGATTCTCTTTTTCCATTCTTTCCGCAGCTTCTGCAACTCCCACTGCATCCCAGGTCTCAAATGGACCCATCTGGAAATTGTATCCCCATTTCATTGCATTGTCGATTTCAATAATTGTATCTGCAATTTCAGGAATCCTGTTGGCAGCGTACTGAAAGCTGTTTGCAAGTATTTTCCAGGCAAATTTCGCACCCTTATCATCACCATTTATAATGCAGCGGATTTTATCTTTTAGCTTTGGCTGTTTTTTTGCTTCATCAAGGCATGGGAAGCTCGGTCTTACAAGATCCTCATATTCAAGTGTATCAGGATTTAACACCTTTCTGATTTTTTTCCATTCAGGGGTGAGATCAGTTTTGTAGAACCCGGCCTTTGTTTTATTGCCAAGGAGCTTCTTTTCCACCATTTTTTTAACAAAATCAGGTACAAGATGAACATCCCTGTCTTCATCGTCGGGGCAGAGATCATAGGAATTCTGACATACATGTACCATTGTGTCCAGGCCTACAAGATCAGTGGTTTTGAAAATAGCTGTTTTGGGGCGGCCAAGGGCAGGGCCAAAAAGTGCATCAATTTCAGGGATTGTTAATCCTTCCTCCACCATGGCCTGCATGATTTTTCCAATTCCCTGTACCCCTATCCTGTTTCCAACAAAATTCGGGGTGTCTTTTGCCCAGACAATCCCCTTGCCAAGATATTTTTCACCGAACATTGCAATAAATTCAAGAATTTCTGGAAGTGTGTTTTCTCCGGGGATAAGTTCAAGCAGATGCATGTATCTTACAGGGTTAAAAAAATGGGTACCCATGAAATGCTCTTTGAAACTGTCACTGAAACCTTCTGAAATATCTTTAAGTGGAATGCCGGAGGTGTTTGAACTGATAATGGAATCAGGTTTTCTTACGGTTTCGATTCTCTTAAAAAGCTCGCGTTTAATATCAAGGCGCTCAACTACAACCTCGATAATCCAGTCACAGGTGCCAAGCTTGTCAAAATCATCTTCAAGGTTACCGGTTTCAATCAGTGACGCATCTTTTTTTGTCATAAAAAGAGAAGGTCTTGAAGCAAGTGCGGCATCAAGCCCTGCTTTTACAATTCTGTTCCTTGCAGCAGGATTATTTTTTTCTTCCTCTTTTAAATCAAACGGCACAATGTCGAGAAGCAATACTTTAACCCCGGCACCGGCAAGCAGAGCGGCTATTCCGCCACCCATGATTCCTGATCCTATTACTGCAGCTTTTCTAATTTTTTTTGTCATAACTTCCTCCTGTATTAAATATAGTGCAAATAACAACTATGAATGAGCATTCATTGATGATTAACAGAATTTTATTGAATATGTCAAGCAATTTATCACTTTACTTAATAAAGTGAAATAATAATATTAATTATCAATTTCAAAAGCTTATATTCCTGGTAATCTTTTTATCTTCTTTTACATCTGATTGATTATCATTAATCACCATAACTAATAATATGAATGGACATTCATGTGCTTTGAATATATTACTTTGATCCTTTGAGGCAATCCAGGCAAATCCCGGTAGGCCTCATGGCGGTTATTAAAAATAAATAGTTAAAATAAAAGAGTACTTGACAATTATATTCTATACTGAGACTGTACCGAACAGTCAGTTTTTTTCAGGAGGAATATGAAGAACAGGACAAAAGGAGAAGTTACCCGTTATCGGGTTATAAAAGCTGCAAGGCGTGTTGTTAATAAAAAAGGCTTCAGTAGCACAAGTATAAACGATATTATACAGGTAACAGGAGTCAAGAAAGGAAACCTCTATTTTCATTTTAACAGCAAGGAAAAGCTGGAGCTGGCTATTTTAGAGGATGCAGCAGATGAATTTTTTAAATTTTTATCAGATTCTTTTCAAGGGGAAACTCCCTTAAAAAAGCTTTCTTATTTTTTTGATGCTGTTTTTGAAAAACATAAGAAAACAAATTTTACCGGTGGCTGCATTTTTGGCAACACTGCTCTGGAAATAAGCGATAATAACTCCATATTGTCAAGTCTACTTAAAAAGGTATTCCAAAGGTGGATAGATGTTATGACCAGACTCCTTATTGAGGCCCGGCAATGCGGAGAACTTAAAGCGGAAATTTCTCCGGCCCTGCTTGCCAAACATATAGTTGCATCCATTGAGGGAGGAATTATGATGGTCAGATTAACCAAGGATGAAAAAGACCTCAGGGACTGCCTGGATTCTCTGCGTTTTTTATTGGCCATATAAAATTTTTTTGCAGGAGTTTCATATAACGGCCATGAGGCCGATCTGGTGACTTTTAAGCGGCCTCACAACAAATATAGAAACTCTTATTTAAAAAATTATTTAGAGTCAGGATAAGAAGATGGAACTTTGAGTCTAAATTTTTCAGGTATAGGAGAAATTCTCGGACAGTTTCCAGCGGGATTTGTATCAACTGTAAACGAACATCCAAAAATATCATCTAAAATTGAAGGGGTAATAACTTCTGTAGCCGTGCCCTGTTTTATAACGCTGCCGTTTTTAATTAAAATTATGGTATCTGAATACATTGCTGCGAGATTTATATCGTGTGAAACCATTATAATAGTAATGCCAGTTTCATTTTTTAACCGCTCAAGAAGGTCCATGAGTCTTACCTGGTGTGCAAGATCAAGGGATGATGCAGGTTCGTCAAGAAGCATTATTTCAGGCTGCTGACATACTGCCCTTGCAATAAAAACCCTTTGTCTTTCTCCACCACTTATCTGGTCGATTTTTTTTTTGGAAAGCGCCATTGTATCTGTAAAATCCATTGCCTGTTCTGCAATCAAATGGTCTTTTTCAGAGTTTATACCCAGCATTCCCTGGTGCGGAGACCGTCCGAGAAGAACAAGTTCCTTTACGGTAAAGGGAAATTCCGCAGAAACTGTCTGGGGTACATAGGCCACATGACGAGCAAGCTCTCTTCCTGAATATTTTTTAATACTTTTTCCTGCAATTGATATTTTTCCTTTTTTAAATTTCAGAATACCTGCAAGAATTTTCATCAAGGTTGATTTACCAGATCCGTTTGGTCCTATAACAGTAAAAAATAGACCTTGCTCAACTTTAAATGATATTGTTGAAAGAACACTGGCATTGCCGTATGAATATGAAAGAGAATGTATTGCAATTGCGTTTTTCATTTATTTCAGGCCTTTCCCTTTTTTAAAAGAAAAATAAAAAGAGGTGCCCCGATCATGGCAGTGATAACTCCCACAGGAATTTCTCCATGTTGTGGAATACACCTTGCGAGAAGATCGCATATAACCATGTAAGCACCGCCTCCGAGAATGCATGCAGGCACGAGAATTCTGTGATCCGGGCCAAATACAAGGCGCATAATATGGGGCACTACAAGGCCTACAAAGCCCATAAGGCCGCAGTCAGCCACGGTTGCACTTACCATAAACGAAGAGATAACAAGGAGTATACCAGTGACAAATTTTATATTCACACCCATGGAATGTGCCATTTCCTTTCCCATTAAAAGAAGATTCATGGAATGGGAAAAAAGAAAAATAACAAAAAAACAAGGTATTGTACTCAATGCCAGAAAATGTACCTGATTCATATCCGAAGATGAAAGATCGCCCATGAGCCAGAACATGATACTGTGAATTTGACTGCTGTTCGTAATGGATATTAAAAACATGATAATTGCCGAGCAGAAAGCATTTATCACCACCCCGGACAGAAGCATGGAATCCTTTGTTAATGAAGCTTTGCCCGACGACATTACAACAACGATAACAAGGGTTGCCATGCTTCCGGCAAATGCCGCTGCTGCAACTCCTGGAAATCTGGAAATACCGAGAATTATTCCTGCAATGGCTCCTATTGCAGAACCCCCCGAAATACCGAGTATGTACGGTTCAGCAAGGGGATTTCTCAAAAGGGCCTGAAACACAAGTCCGCCGGTTGACAGAACGGCTCCTGACATCAATGCCATGAGCACCCTTGGAAAACGTATCCGCCAGATTATGGTGCTTAAAATAGGATCCGGTTTTTTTGCAGAAAAAACCATTTCCCATAATATTTTCAACCCGTTAAAGCTTGACCCCACAGTAAGTCCTGCAAATATTGATACTGCAAGAATAAGTGCAAATATAAAAGACACCCGAACAATGCGGGACATAATGGTTCTTTCTGGAAAGGTCACTGTATGACCGCTCCCTTTTTAAAAAGTTCAGGATGAATAATATGGGCAAGTGTTTCAAGAGCATCAATTAATCTTGGTGTCGGCCTGTCAAAAATATTTGAATCAACTATAAAAATTCTTTTATTTTTTACGGCACTGATCATTTTCCATGTTTCCCATTTTTGTTTAATTTCCGTAAAAATTTCGTCATCCCTGCTCCTTGCCATGGAGCTTATGAGGATAATATCAGGATTTAATCTTATTACCTGCTCCATGGAAAATCTTGGGTAAGGGTTTTTCCCCTCACCAAGATTAATTCCACCGCTGCATTTAATAAGTTCATTTAAAAAAGTTCCTGTTCCGGCAGATACAATGGGGGCTATTCCGATCTGAAAAAAAACTCTTGGCCTGTTAGCGGATTTCAATACAATGGATTTAATCTTGTTTATTCTTGATTTCATTTTGGAAACAAGTTTTCTGGCCCTTAGTTTTGCATTAAGAAGGGCTCCTACATCTGTTACAGCATCCATAACAGATTCCAGGTTTACCGGGTTTACCGCATATACGGGAATCCCAAGATCATGTAGACGTTGAACAGTCTGTATGGGATTCCCATCTTTAACAGCTATACAAAGATCAGGTTTAAGCCGTACAATTTTTTCAAGATCAAGCTGAATGTATGAGCCTATTTTGGGCAACTTCACAGCCTGTACAGGAAAATCACTGTACTTGGTTACCCCCTTTAAACGATTTTCTCTGTGAAGATCAAATACTATCTCAGTAATGCTCGGTGCAAGGGAGATCACCCTTTCAGGATTTCGGGGAATCATCATTGACCTGCCGGTCTGGTCAACAACCTGTATCATCTCCCGGCATTGCCCACAGACACTTGAAAATAAAAAACACACAGATAATATACAAAAAGCTGTAAAATAATTGTACAATTTTGATCTTTTGTGAATTTTTTTCCAGCGGTCTATTTTACAGCCCTTTGTATCGTCAAAAAATAAATTCATAAGTCATAGTTTTAAAAGTCATATCTTACCCCAAGAAAAAAACTTCTCCCCGGCATGGGATATCCCTGTACATATTCATATTCCTTGTTAAACAAATTTTTGATACCGGCCTTCAAAGTAATCTTCCCGTATTTTTGGAAATCGAAAATATTTTTGCTGACATTTAAATCAGCTGTGGTAAACCCCCCTGTTTTGATCACAGGAGCAGGCCATTGCCCACTTTGAAAATCATCGATTTTCTTTTCTCCGGTATAGGTAAAGTTAATATTTGCAGAAAAGCCTTTTTTATCAGATACGGCTATACCGTATGATGCATGATATTTTTCAGTATATTTAAGATCCTTATCAGTTTTATTATCTTTATATTTTGTAAGATAAACAAAATTGATGTAGGGTCTTATGTGATAATCAAGTGAAAAAAAAGTCCCTATATCAAAGGACAACTTTCCTTCAAGCCCCTGTATATCAGCTCCTTTAATATTTTTCCACGAGGTATCACCTCCAAGTGTAGTGTAAGTTTCAATTTTATCACTAAAATCAGTATAAAAATAGGTAAAAGATGAGTTGACCGAACCATGATAAAGATCTATCCCGCCTTCATATGTTTTACTCTTTTCAGGATTCAGATCCGGATTTCCTTTCATTTTGCCCGTAAAACTCTGATAATCCGCAGCAAGCTGGTCAGCAGCAGGCATTTTAAATGCTTCTCCGTAATTTATCCTTAATTTCATATAGCTGGTTAAAAGATATGCCATACCTATATTGGAAGTGATATTATTATCATTCTGTGTGCCGCCGTTGCTTTTCATATCAACTTCATATTCGTCATATCTCATACCTCCCGTAATGATAAGCCTTTCGTCAAGAGCTTTCACCTTGGCAAGGACAAAGCCTGCAGGATTGTCGTATTCGCTTTTTTCAGGCGACCATGAGGTATGGATTTTATAATTTACCCAGTCAAAGCCTGCAGTCAGAACAAAATGCTCCTGATTGTAGGATAACTGTGACTGACATCCCTTATAGTCTGTATAGTTAAAAGAACGGGGATACCAGGCATCAAAACCATCCGGATCACTTTGTGCAGGATTTATCCACTTGTTTTTATCCTTACCGTTAAAATACCTGATCATCCAGGAAAAAAGTCCCTGTGAGGTTCTGCCATCATAAACAAAATCAATTGAATGATTACTGGAATCAATATAATCATCAAGATCATTTTTATCAAAATAACCAGGACTGCCTACGTCATCAGCATCAAACTTTTGATAAATCATACCAATACGATTGCCCGGAAAAAATTCATAGCCGATATTCACGCTTGTATTTTTCTGATGGTTGTTTTCTGTATTATGATATCTATCACCGTCAGCAGTATCATAATCATCCCTTGATTGATGCGTAAAGCTTCCGGAAAAATCGAAATTCTTTATTTTTCCGGAAAGTCCGGCACTTTCTTCTATGCTGTTAAAGCTTCCAATTGTTGCTTCTGCAAAACCATTTGGTTTTTTCTTTCCCTGCTTTGTAATTACATTTACAACACCTCCCATGGCAGCTGAACCGTATTGTACAGAAGCAGGACCCCTTACAATTTCTATTCTTTCTATATTTTTTGTTAAGATTTTGGCCACATTTCCAGTACCTGCCCTTCGTCCGTTCAGTAGAACAAGAACATGTCCCATAAGATCATTTCCATGGGTTTCCGTCCTGAAACCCCGGATACCAATGGTTGTCAAAACTCCGGGATATTCCTGGACATGACCTATGCCCTTTTCGGCAAACAGTTCGCCAAGATTTGTAGCAGATGAAGCTTTAATATCCTTTTCATCAACAATTGTAATATTGGAAGTTGTTTCTATCTTATTTTCTTTTATTCTGCTAGCAGTAACAACCATTTCATCAATTTTTGTCACAGGTGTCTCAGGGTTTGGTTTTTCTTTTGCAAGAACTGCCCCCTGCAGAATTAGAAGACTTAGAATCACGAATAAAAAAAGTTTTTTGCTCATTGTTCCCCCTTTCCACTATCTTGTGGAATTTTAAAACTGAACCATAAAAAAATCCCCGGACCGAAAAAACGATCCGGGGATTTCCCTTTTTTATCCTTGGATTCTTAAATATAACAGTAATCCGGTCCACGAAATCACTGATTTCCTGTTTCAGGCAGGTCTTCTGGCTTACGGATCATCTTAATAACCGCGCCTTCCCGTCTTCAATCCAATCAGACAGTGACATTTATGCGGCTTTCATCCCCGATTACAGCGACGGGCTCACTCCCGATTTACACGGGATTCCCTTTTAATCTCCAATGGATCACCTGAAATTATAATTTTCAATTTTCTAATTTAAAAAAAAGCGAAAGTCAAGCAAAAGCAGTTATAAGAATATTTATGCTGTAAATCAGCTTGCCATTAATTTCCGGTTCTGATAGTAGAACACTATTTTCAGGCATGTTTGATTAAAGAAGTGGAATATGTTTTTTAAAATATGGATGCGTTCCATTCAGGATAGATAAATTTAATGAATTTGAAAAATTTCGAAGCACAGCCCTTTCGTGGACTCAATATTCAATCTGTTTCACGTTTTATCGCTTCTCTCCAGAGGGCTTCAGGCGAAATACCATGGCACAAAGACGGAAAAACAGATCCGTGGGATTTAGTTGAATCAGCCATGGGGCTTAATATAGGAGGCTTTTATAAAGAATCGGAACTTGCCTTTGAGTGGATGAGAAACAATCAGAATCCCGACGGTTCATGGTATTCTTCATATATGAATGGAAAACCGGAAGACAAAACGTGCGAAACAAACATGTCCTGTTATATTGCAGCAGGTGCTTTTCATACATG
>WFQS01000719.1 GCA_015486915.1 Desulfobacteraceae bacterium | reverse complement strand
CATCACCGTCGGCAACAGTTAGTGATGCCTGGACCTTGGTTTCCCGGTATGGTCATAAGCCGGGAGTTATTGCAAAAGATACTCAATGCATGCAAAGCAGATCTCCTTGGGATAAGAACGTGAACTTTCACTACACAACCGCAGCATTTACCCTGTCTCCTGAATCCAAAGGCTTCGACATGTTGTGCTGGCTTACCCGGAGACCAGGCCTTATATGCTTATGCTGTTTTAAGTTCGTCGGCTCATAGTTTTGCACTCCAGGTTGCCGTTCCCTGCGGTCACTCTCGCCTGCGGCTCGCCTTTCGCTCTGCTCAAGCCCTTCGGACGGTCCCTCACGGTTCCGCCCTTGCTTTCGGCTAATACTTGTGCTAACAGATACTCATGTTAACAGGACTCACGTATAAGGGACTTGCACCCCATAAGTTCACGCCCATGCCGGGCGTACACCTGCCAGTCCACCGGACGGCAAAAAGACGCCGTCGGTGACAGGCGCGTTGTGCTCCTAAAAAAATCCAGATTGACAACTGATGTCAATGTAATTACAATGTAGTTATTTAGGATACCTTGGAGGTTATTAGGTTATGAAAGCATCGATAATTCAGATTGGCAACTCTCAGGGTTTGAGAATACCTAAGCCAATTCTTAAGCAGTGTGGTTTTGATAGTGAGGTGGAGCTGGAAGTGCATGACAAAAAACTTATAATTAAACCTCATACTTCAGTCCGTAAAAGTTGGGCAAAAGCGTTTGAAGAAATGGCCCAAAATGATGATGATCAATTGTTGGAATTTCCGTCAAGTCAATGGGATGAGGAAGAATGGGAATGGAGGTAAACCGTTTTGATGTGTTTCTAGTGTGCCTCGACCCAAGTATTGGGCATGAGATACAAAAAACAAGGCCTTGCCTTATTATTTCTCCTAATGAAATGAACCACCATATTTCTACAGTCATTGTGGCACCAATGACAACAAAGGGTAAGCAATATCCAACCCGAATTTCGTGTTCTTTTCAAGGGAAGAAAGGGCAGATAATTTTAGATCAAATTCGTACTATTGATAAGAAAAGACTTGTCAAAAAATTAGGGGTTATAAACCCAAAAACACAATCGAGGGTACTTGCATTACTTCAAGAGCTGTTTGCCCCTTAACGTATTTGAATTTAAGGAAAAAGAAGTTGAAATCAAAATTGAGAGGTCTAAAAATTAAAAAAGAAAGATCGTTATTTAGAAATTGTTGAATGGTCGGATGAAGATCAATGCTATGTTGGTTCTATTCCTGGTTGGATTGGAAAATGTTGCCACGGTGATAATGAGGTGGAAGTCTATCATCAACTGGGTCAGATACTCGAAGAATAGATCGAAATTTATGAAGAAGATAAAATTCCTTTACCTTCAAGTATTACGGAAAAAAAATATTCCGGTAAGTTTCAGTTAAGAATTAGCAGTGATTTGCACAAAGCCCTTGCCATTAAGGCAATGCAAGCCGATCAAAGTTTAAACAATTTTTGTGGGAAAATATTGAAAAAAACAATTCTACAAGCTGATGTAACACGGGCTATCAAAGCTAATTCAGCTGATGCTAAAAATCGCGCGGCTGATTAGCGACTTATATGAAACTCCTGATAAATTCTTTTAAAAATAAGAGTTGGTTACACGCCTTTGGCCCAATATTTGTCAGAATCTTTGGTTCTTAGAGGCTGTCTGAAAGTCTTAAGATCGGCCTCATGGCCGTTATAAAAAAACTGACGAACGAATAATAATAATAAATTGTGCAACGAAATAATGAAGCAGATGCATAGAGCAGTTCCATTTTAAAATTATGCGGATGGTGTCCTGACCGATACAAATTCATTAAGGTCAGAATTTAAGATATTTTTAAGCTCAGAAAAATTATCCTCCCTTGTTTCCGTGAAGAGAAAACCAAAAACAGGATACTTTGTGTAATCAATTTTCCTCAGCTCCAGGGGTTTTTCAAAACTTAAGACCAGTTTGTCATAATTAAATGATGCAATATCAGCAGTTTCAATTCCCGTGGAATTATCCAGTACAATGACACTGAACAATTTTCCTTCTTTTCCTTTAAGAATTTTTTGCCAGTGAGGTTTTTTCTGTGAAAAATAATACAAATAAGGATTAAATCCATAGGCCATGTATGACAGATCAGGGGTTGTACACCAGCCTCCAAACCGCATGGGATTCACCTCTATGGGTAACAGACCTGCATCTTTATCCCGCCTGAGTTCAATATGCATGGGAAAATTTGCCAACCCTGCAAGTTTACCGATTTTTTCCATAAAACCTTCAAATTCCACAAGATGCTTTTCAATAATTTTTTTTGATGAAATATAAACTCTGTCACTTACATCTTTCTCTGAAGAAAAAATATGCTGTAGAATGTTTAAAATTACCGGCTCACCATATGCATTATAATAGACATCAACGGCAAACTCCTCGCCGTTAATGCATTGTTCAATAATAAATGTACCGGCATCCATTACAGATTCAGGGTATAAACCCTTTATCCGTTCTATTTCTACAGTGATTGAATCAATGGTTTTTATCCAGTCTGCAGCATCTGAAACCTTATATACTCCCATGCTCATGAAACCTACTGCCGGCTTGATGATAAACGGTAACTGCAACTCGTTAAACTGAATTTTTTTAAGATCTTTAAGAAGAACTTCTTTAAAATAAAAATCCGGAAACAGAGGTTTTATCATTTTCCTGAATTTCAGTTTGTTTTTAAACAGGTCAATTTTCCCGGGAAGATCGCTGAAATGCAGATGTTCTGCTATCCAGGCTATTGAATTTTCCGATGTTGTATATATAACAGGCCCATCCGGATTTTTCATCATTTCAACGGCCCGGTTCTCACTGATGATTTTTGTGCCATTGTAAAGGCCTGATTTCCTCGCTGCATCTGTACCAACCACCGGGATGGCATTCTCTTTTACGGTTCTTTTAAAAAAATCTGAGACATATGGTCTGTCAACAAAAAACATTAATTTTATTCCTCGTTAATCGATTTAAACTCCGTGCTTGATGGATATTTTTTCAAACATCACAACAATGCCGGCAGTAATCCTGTAAACAATATCAATATTAGCATTCATATCTGCGGATGAATCAAAAAAAAGATGGAGATCGGAATCCATACCTTCCTCAGCCTTCCAATAACATACAAGCAGGGGAAGTTTCGGTAACGGATAAAGAACCATCGATATATCGGATTGATAATAATTTTCTGTTTTTTCCCCATTAAAGATATCAATAAGATCTTCAAAAAGACCTGGGTAACGGTCTGCAGTTTTTTTAAAGGATTTTTCAGACCGCTGCACGAACAGGCCGTTTCTTTCACGACCACCCTTAAGCTCCCTGAACGGTACCCATTTGCCAGTAAAGGGGACACCTTTGCACTCCAAGATATAAGTCAGCACAGATACTGATATCCAGGGATTTATATGAATATCTGAAATCATATTACCGGAAGAATCAACTGTAAACTGCTTACCGAAAATCCTTATGCAGAGCCTGCCGTTTGAAAAAAATCCTCCAACCCTTTCTGCAGCTCTGGCAAGCTCACAGGATTTAATCTTATTTTTCAGTTCTGCAGTAAAACTGTTCTGATCTGAATCCGTGCCTTTTAAATGAGTTCTAACTGAAGATTTTCCACCTTGTTTTTTTCTGTATTTTTCAAGCACTTCAACAGGAAGATCAGGACATTGATCAAGGGGTTTCTGCCCGAGATAAACCTTTGACGCAAATGCAAGGCATGTCTGTTCATTGCACTTCCTGCAATTTGACTTATTGAGCAGTTTAAACACCTCCATGGCATTGGAAAATTCCGTCATTGCTAAACCTGTAATTTTCAGGCCTCATGGCCGTTTTTTTTTAAAAAAGAGCTCTCTTCTGAATAACTGATGCTCTTTTTATGTTAGTCAAAATATCTGATTTTGAGGCGCTGTGAAGCAGTTCAGATCCGCCTCATGGCAGTTATAAAAAACGAACTTAAAATTTAATTCATATTTCACGGGCTTTAGTAGTTTTCCTTCAAAGCCACTGGCTTAGACAGAATTTCAGACCAGATAACTGCATTCTGCAAAGGATCTGTTTTAAAACGATATTTTTGATCGGATACAGTTCCCCTGTCCTTCTGCCTTACAAGTGAACTCTTGTCCTTAATGGGGGATATCCCTTCCTGAATGTATCCTGTTTTTCCAGATTCAGGAACCTCTGGTGCAAGCCCGTCTGAATTATGAATGGATTTAATGGGATGTATATCATCCCGTAAATGTGCTGCATATGCTAAATTCATAGCCTCATCCTGTTGTGATTTTTCAGCTGCAGAATGCAGACTCTTTGAATTTTTTCGGATTAATGTATTTTGTGAAACAATTGAGCCACCTGATTCATCAAAATCATCATCAGCTCTTTCAGCAAGTATATCCCAGATGGTGTCCTGGGCCTTTCCTGCCTGATTTTGTCCCTGAGGATTTTTCAAATTCACAGGGTTTTGCTGCTGCAATTGCCTCTGTTCTTCTGCACGTTTCCGGGCTTCTTGCATAAATTGCCGGGCATTCAGGACTATTTTTTCCAGGATGGATGATTTTTTACTTCCCGTTTCAAATACATCCCTTGTTTTTGCCTCGGTTTTCATCCCGGGGACAGAAGATCTTTCAGACGAAACAGATGTATCAGATATTTTTCTTATTCTCTTTCCAATGATAATTTTTTTCAAAACCAAAGGTAGGACAAAAAAAACAATAATCACAAAAAATATTATGGATGGATCAAATTTCATCGTTCAATCCTCTGAAAAACCGATCAATACCGGCCTGAATTTTTAATGGTGTTATT
>WFQS01000718.1 GCA_015486915.1 Desulfobacteraceae bacterium | reverse complement strand
CCCTGATATTCATTGGGATAAAGTTTTTTGGCACTATCTGGACAGGGTTTAAGGGATTAAACAATTGAAATTATGGGGTAAAATGGCTGAAGTGCATGGGAATCGAACCCACCCGGGACGGTTCTAACGCCCCACATCGGATTTGAAGTCCGAGGGCCCCACCAGTGAGCCGCGCACTTCCACATTAAAACAACGAATCCTAAATATACCTGAAGACCTTTGTTTGTCAAGCCTTTTTACGATTGCTTTTTGTTAAAGAGCAATCGTAAAAAAAGCTTAATTCATGGTTGCCTGGGCCATATTTCGTGCTTCAATAAATGATTTTACAGAAAGCGAAACATCTTTTTCTGTTGTAGTCCATGAGCAAATGCTCAATCTGATCACATCCCTGTCCTGCCATCTGGAACCCCCGCACCAGCAGACTCTGAGTTTTTGAATGTTTTCAAGAGTTTTTCCGGTCAATTCATCGTTTTCACATTGTACAAGAACCTGATTAAACACAACATCATTTACAATTTCAAATCCTGCTTTATTAAGTTCGTTTTTAAATTGAAGGGCCCTTTCATGAAATCCAGACACCATCTGATCAAGTCCTTTACTTCCAAGGAATTTCAGGGTAGCCCATATTTCAAATATCCGGGCACGCCTTGACATTTCAGGGGTATAAAACATGCCGTCCCTTTCCTTTCCTTCCACAATATATGCACCGGTCATATGGAGAGCCTCAACAAGGGCATCTTCATCCCTGCATAGAATAATACCGCTGTCATAGGGCGTGTTCAAAGTTTTGTGACAATCAACACTCCAGGAGTCTGCATGGTGGCAGTCATTTGTTAAGTATTTTAATTTTTCAGCGGCCTGTGCCCATAAACCAAAAGCTCCGTCAATATGTATCCATGCGCCCTGGTTTCTCGCTTTAAGGCAGATTCTGTCAAAATGATCAAAAGAACCTGAATTGACATTTCCAGCCTGTAAAATAAGAATAGTATTTTCATCCAGATCAGGAAGGGCCTGGGGAATGATTCTGCCCTGGGAATCAACATCAACCATCTCAATATTATCCTTTCCCAGGCCGAGTAATGAAACCGCCTTGATAACCGTGGAATGGGCATGTTTTCCTGCAACCACTCTGATTTTTGGTGCATTAAACAGCCCTTTGTCATTGACATCCCAGCCCTGGTTTTTTAAAATTTTAAAACGGGCAGCGGCAAGTCCGCAGAAAATAGCTGAAGATGTTCCGCTTACAAATCCTGCAACACAGCTTTGGGGAAGTGAGAAAATCTGTTTTAACCATTGTTCCACAACCCTCTCAAGCCTTGATCCCAAAGGAGACAGAACTTCCATTGCAGGACACTGATCCCAGAATGCCGACATGATTTTTGCCGACAAACCAGCCGGAACCACACTTCCTATTACAAAACCGAAATATCGCCCACCGACATGGGGCAAAGTGGCAGGTTCTCCGTATTTTTTTAAAAGATCAAGTATCAGATCACTGGAAGATGAAGAGCTGGGAAAGGATTCATTGAAATGATCCAGGTTCTCAATGGCCTGATCATGGGGAAAAACATGACGGTCCATGGCTTTTGTAAGATACTTATGTCCCTGTTGCAGCGCTTTTTCATATATGGAAAAATCCATAAATTCGGAAAACATTTTTTCTCTGATATCATTCATTTTTATCTATTAACTCCTTTTTTTGTTTAATATAATTCGTACTTTACAAGTTTACCGGGAAGACCTCCCATCCTCAAGGGACGTTTCCAGGCAGGAGCAAGGGGGAAGTTTTTAATATATTTGGGTTCTCCAAAATAGATGAATGCCGTAGATTTTCTGCATCTGTTTTTTAAAAAAAGACCGAAATCATGGTAAAAGCTGTCAAGATCCTTGTCTTTTCCCATTCTGATTCCATATGGCGGGTTGACGACAATCAGGGTATTGTCCAATGATTTTATATCGTGGAAATCTTTTTGTTCAACGATTATTTCGCTGCCAAAATGAAGGCCCATGATGTTTGTTTTTGCAGCATCAACAGAGATTTCCGACACATCGCTTCCCGATATCATTCTTTTTTCCGGTTTCCTGAAATTCTCCCGGGATTCATCCATAATTTTTTTCCAAAGTGCTGCATTGAAATCCGGCAGTCTTTCAAGTCCAAACTGTGTTCGAAATATTTGTGACGGTATCCTGGAATACTTCATCAGTGCTTCACACAACAAAGTTCCTGATCCGCACATGGGATCGTATAAAGGTGTGGTGCCGTCCCATCCGGACAGATTGATGATGGAGGCTGCAACTGTTTCCTGCATGGGTGAGGAGATTGTTTCCTCCCTGTAACCCCTTTTGTGCAAAGGGCCTCCCGAGGCATCAATGGAAATATTTGCCAGATTTTTATGGATATGAAGATTTATGATAATATAGGGATTTTTTGGATCAACATCCGGTCTTTTACCGGTTCTGTCCCGGAAATAGTCTGCAATTGCATCTTTAACACGCAGGCCTGCAAAATTGGAATGGGTAATGTTTGATTCAGACACATTGGCGGAGATGGAAAAGGTCTTTTTCGGGGTTAAAAATTCCTCCCAGTGTATTTTTTTAGCAGCCCTGTAAAGATCATCCTTGTCATTGCACTCAAAGGAAACAAGCGGGGCAAGTATTCTTGAAGCAAGCCTTGAAAAATAATTGATCCTGTAAAAATCTTTTTTAGAGGCTTTAAACCACAGTCCCCGGAATATAGGTTTTAAATCACAGGCACCAAGATCCTTAAACTCCTCCATGACAATATCATTTATACCTTCTGCGATCTGTGCAAAATACATGGATTCTTTCTGGTATATATATTTAAGTGCTGCCTGCTTCCTTGTTCTTCCCTTTCCTTTTAAAAGGATACTTCTCTTCCCTGTATTCAATTTTTATCCTTAAATTATTTATTTTGCAAAAATATCTTTAAAAAAACGCAGACAGTTTAAGATAATAAATCCATATAATCAATAACAAGTTTAAAATAATGATAAAGGATTTCTTGACTTTAACCCATAAAAGTGTTTCTTTTCTAAAAAATAGAACGTAAATATAATACGTTCATTATCTATCTTTGTCATTTGTCATTTGTCATTTGTCATTTGTCATTTGTCATT
>WFQS01000717.1 GCA_015486915.1 Desulfobacteraceae bacterium | reverse complement strand
TCTCTTAAAAGAACCTCACCACCTGTAAGCAAAACCTTTAAGACACCCATGTCAAAAGCCTGATCAAGTATATCCTTTATCCGGCCGGTGGAAAGTTCTTTCTTTATCGCATTGGTATCATTTTCAGGCAGATTATTATAGCAATGCCTGCAGTTGTTATTGCAACGTGCCGTCAATTCCAGCGTCAAATCAATCAGTTTGCGTTGCTGCTTTGCCTTTTTAACAACCTCAAGTTCAGAAAATGAAACATATCTATGCATTCTTTGTTATCTTTTTAATACTTTATTTAAGGATTTTCCATTTATTATTCAAGCACCTTCCAAAAGGCAGAATACAATAATTTAAAATTTTAGTTTTTGAGGCAAGAGCAATCAGAATATTTTTCCATTTTTCAAATAAAACTATTTCCCCTGATAATTTCTCCTTTTGTATTGCAATACCGATAATATTATCTTGTGATAACCATCCGTCATCTTTTTTACAATTATCACCTTTAAGTTGAACTGATATATTTTTTCTGCCGATCACCCTGTGAATTATTATTTTTTCTTCATTTTTATCCGTAACAGCAATGATATCTCCTGTTTTGACTTTGGTTTTCATATTTATCGGCCGGAGAAATATAGTTTCTCCTGATTTTATAAAAGGAGACATACTGTTACCATAACCTTTGACCTTAATATATGGAATTCTTTTATTTTCCTGCAAGGACCTGATAAGTTTGCAAAATGCCCTGCCGTTTAGAAAAAAATTATCCTGGCATAAATTCATTAATATTCAGCAATAAGACCTTTTTTCATAAGATCTTCCAGAAGTTCAATAACATCAAGGGTAATTTTACTAATAGAAGAATTGTATTTTCCAGCAAGTTCAGCGCATAATTTCTTAACGGTGATTTTCCGAGGCAGCATATTCCATATTTCCAAACCTGTATCTTCCAGTGAATAAAGGGACTCATCAAAATCAACCGAACCTGTGCCTGTTTCAACTGGAACAATAATCAGGGTATCATCAATAAAGCGTGAAACTATTTTTTCAGACGGAACATAAATTTTTTCAGGTTGAATTTCCATATTGATTTCCTTTTGTTAATGACCTATCAATTCAATGATATTATCCTTTATTGTCCCGCTTTTGTCAAATCTCATTTCCCAACAGTCCACTGTATTGGCAAGATCACTTAAAATATTAAAGGATAATTCCCACCATCCACCAAAAGTAAGCGGTTTGACAAGACAACTTAAAAGTTGTTTGAAGCTGCGCCTGTAATTATCCACATGATGCAGGTGATTGATCTCAGATTGATTCAGAAAAAAAATACTTTTAAGGGAAGCAGATAATGGAGACACTGCAGAAACATCGCTATGTCGCCATGTACCATACAATTGGTAATTATCCGTTTCCTTTCTTATGACATTACGATCATCACACAAAATTGTAGCATCCTGCTGCATTAGTTTCGCCATTGTGGACTTACCTGCACCTGAGTGCCCTATAAAAAGGTATCCTTTTCCATTTTGAATCATGCCCATGGAATGTATAATACAACCTTGTCTATAGGCTAAAGCCCTGCTTAAAAAAATCTGATCCGTTGGCAGCATGGAAATCTCTTTAAGACCTCCCCTTGAAAATTTTTGTGCAAGTTCTGCATTATTATAGGTATCTATTATTGTATGTTCCCTGTTTACAACAACTTTCCTGCGACAGATATCATATATAGAATAGTCCTGTATCCATTCATAAATCAATTGATCTTCCTGCTTAAAAACAGCCCATGGCCTTTTGTAATATATTCTGTTTTTAATTTTTCCTGAAGACGGAATCGTGTCGCTGAAATGATGGGTGATTACAATATCATTATATCCCGGATCTGCTGTCTCAAAAAACTTCAGAGTTTCATGAAAGGTATCAGTCTTAAAAGAAATTTCAGAATTTACCCTTATGGTAAACCCTCCGACTTTAAAGTATTTTGTATCCATTTTGTTTAATTCAGCCTGTTCCCAAGTTTAATTCAGCCTTTTCCCGATATGATAATCTTATCATTAAAAC
>WFQS01000716.1 GCA_015486915.1 Desulfobacteraceae bacterium | reverse complement strand
GCAGAATTAAGGCCAAGATCAGTGTTATTTATTCCTGCGGCAAGAATACCGGCATTTCTGCAGGCTGATATTCCCTTTGGTATTTCTCCGCTGCCCGCAATATAGCCCAGTCCAATCTGCTGCCATAAAACCGCCCTTGCCCATGTGTATTTTTTGCCGGAGGATATTCCTTTTAAAAGCGCTTCCCCTTTTTCTATCCAGTAAGTGATAATACCTGAAGGTTTTCTAAGAAAAACCGCTGCTTCAATAAGATATGCAATACAGAGAATTTCTCCCCTTGTATTTTTGTTTTTTACAAATAATTCAAGGGCATGCTTAAATGAGGAAATGTTTTTTCCCCCGCCTTTAATCCTGCGTGTCATTGTCCGGTAAAACAACAGCCATGGATCGCTTAAAATAATTTTCTCAGGTAAAAGCTGCAGCCATCTTTTGATTACGCCTATTCTGCCTTTGATCAGCAGATCCGTTGCCTTTATTTTTACAATACCTGCAATTTCCGGGAAATTCTCTGCAGGATAAAAGCATTCCACCGCTTCTTCAAAGGCTTTGTGCTTTTTTAGTATTTTTCCTGCATCATTGTTTAATGACACATATTCTTCATGATCCATGCTGCGTAAAAGATCCCTTTTAAGAAAATCCCTGAATAAATTATTATACCTGAAAAAAGGCCATTTTCTGCCCGATTCGATTTTCTGGATAAAAAGATTCCTTTTTTCAAGGTGTCTGAAAATGGACAAAACATCTGTAATATCCCAGAATCTGCTTAATACTTCGGGGTCCATTGTGTCAAATATCGAGGTTTTCATGAGAAAATCACGTATATGAGGGGGTTGGTTTTCGTATATTTCCCTTGAAAAATATGAAAAAGTGTTAAAGGAGAGGTTCTGCGGCAGCAGGGAAATATCATTTGAACGGCGGAGGCTCTCGGAAATAAGTGTTAACCCTCCTGCCCATCCTTCCGTATTTTTATGTATGGTTTCAAGCTGCTTTTTTTGTATTTTTTCTTTGTGATCATCTCTGTTAAAAAAAAGAACGGTTTCATCAAGTGTAAAGGCAAGGTCTTTATTTGTCAGGACAAAAAATTTTTCTTCCATTTTAAGGGTGTTGATGCGAAAGCAGGGCTTTTGTCTTGAAAGCATGAAACAACGCATATTTCGGGGTAGAATTTTTATTATTCTACGGATAAGGTCAAAACCGGGTTCTTTTTCCTCTATTGATTCCAGGTCATCAAAAACGATGTTTAATTTTATATCAACCATGGAGAATAAAGAGGAAAGGATGTCACTGTACCTTAAAACATCTTCACCTGCACCAAGTGTTATCTGGGGAATTTTAAATGTTTTGATTTTTTTATTGTATTTAAGGGCGTGCACAACACCATTTATAATTTTATAAAAAAGCTTGATATGATCTGACTCTGTTCTGTCAAGGTGAAGCCAGCATGCAGCTTCATCTTTATGCTTTAAATATGAAGCAATTAAAGTAGATTTCCCCTGGGCTGGCTGGCCGGTTATTAAAATCACCTGCTTGTTCATGGTGTGCCGGTCAAGAAGCCTGAAAAGCCTTGGCCTTTCAACGATATCGTGTAATTCGGGAATGCTGGATGATTCAACCATAATTTATTATGTTTACTTTTTGTGTCTAACATTCTGTTATTTTATTTTCTGTCAGACGGTTATTTCGGCAGTTTTGTTGATGCCTGCCATTTGAAAAAATCTGATATAATTGTAGCAGAGATTTTCAAGGTGTACAGAGCATTTTTTTTTCTTTAATTTTTGAATAAAATCGATGAGCAGTGAAATACCCGTACGGTTAATGGAAAAATTTTCATCAAATACAAGCCTTGCACTATCGATCTGTGCTGTATCATCCCATGAAAGCATTTTAAAAAGCACTTTTCCGGTAACCCCTGTTAATTTTCCTTTTATGTTGACAACAAGGCTGTTGTTTTCCATTGTTCTTTCTGCTTTAAATTCGTTTGGATCAGACACCTGCAAGCGTTTTTCAGCACGGCTTAAGGCGGAGTTCAAGGCCTTTCTTTCCACGGGTTTATTGATAAAATCCGATGCATCAAGATCAAGGGCTTCAACGGCCTTTTCCATGTCTCCGTGACCTGTGATGATAACAACCTCAGTGTGGATTTCTGTCTTTCTTATCCGTCTCAACACTTCAATCCCGTCTATTCCGGGCATTTTTATATCTGTGAACACTATTTCAGGCTGGAATTTCAAAAAAAGGTCAAGTCCTTTTTCTCCGTTTTCCGCAGTGTAAACATCATATCCATATGCATTCAGAAACAGCTTGAACATTGAAAGCGTTGGTTTTTCATCATCAATTACAAGTATTTTCATTTTTGTCTTTATTCCTTTTTCATTTTTTTTTAATTGCGGGCATGACAGGAATGGAAACGGCCATTGTTTTTTGTGCTTGGATGGTTTTTTATGTTTTCCGGACATTGGGCAGCATATGGAATCTGTCCTGCGGTTTTTTTAAATTTCATGGCCATGTTCATGCCCGAAATATGCAGGAAACAGGATTTCAAAACTGCAGCCCTGTCCCTCGGTGCTTTTTACACCGATGGTGCCGTTGTAATCCTTGACAATGCCGTGGATAATGGCCAGGCCCAGACCCATTCCCTCGCCCATTTCCTTTGTCGTATAAAATGATTCAAAAATTTTATCCATATCCTGGGATCTTATGCCTGCCCCGTTGTCTGACACCTTTATAAACACTGTGTTCCTGTCTGTAAATGTTGAAATGACAATTTTTCCTTTGCTGATATCCATGTTGATTTCAATTCGCTGGTTTATGGCATCCCTTGCATTTGTCAATAAATTAAAAATTACCTGTTCTATTCTGTTGTTATGGGCAAGTACCGGGGGAATTGAATCATCTAAGTTCAATATCAGGTCTATGTTCTGCAGTGCAATCTGACGGCCGATAATTTTGTTTACCGAGCGTACGCAGTGGTTGATATTTATCACTTCACGTGAAAAATCAGCTTTTCTTGAAAAATTTTTCAACCGGTCCACAATTTCAGCAGCCCTTGTCACCTGGGTACTCATCTCGGTGAGCACTTTTATATAGTTATTTTTTTTAATTTTCTTTTTTTCTTCGTGCATCATGCACAGATATTCAGTTCCCATTTTAATGGCATTAAGGGGCTGATTGATTTCATGGGCAATCCCTGCCGACATTTTTTCAATATTGGTCATTTTGCTTGCCTGTATCAGCTGGGAGTCCTTTTCAATAAGTTCTGAGATATCCGTTGCAGCAACAATTATAACATCCCTGTCATAATATTTACTTGGAGTCGCATGTAAATTAACAAAAATTGTATCTCCGTTTTTCCTGGAAAATTCCACTTTTGAGCTTATGATGATGGAATCCCCTTCAGTATACTGCCTTGCAAAACTCTTTTTTTCAAGGTCTCCAAGGGTTAAAAAATTCATTCCGATCATCTCATTTTTTGTATAGCCGAAAACTTCCTGAACTTTGGGATTAACATCGATGATATCATAATTATCTTTTTCAATTATCAGAATGGGGTTAGGACCGCTTGTAAACAGAGATCTGTATTTTCTTTCCGATTCCGTGAGTTTATCAGTGGAAATTTTCAATTTTGAAATCATTTTCATGAATGAATTGGTAAGCTTGCCTATCTCGTCGTCCTTTGACCCCGATGTTTCCTGCAGCCTGTCTATATTGTTTTCATAAATTATATTAAAATCTCCCTTTGTCAGCTGATCTGTATACTTGATTAAAGAAGATATGGGTTTTGTTATGTGGTAGGCAAGGCGGTTACTGAGAATGAAAAATATAATTGTGACAACGGATACAAAACTTAAAAATACAAG
>WFQS01000715.1 GCA_015486915.1 Desulfobacteraceae bacterium | reverse complement strand
GAATACACCTTTTGCAGGTTTTAAGGTAACAGGAGAAGCTTATATCACAATGGTCAAAGGAAAAATAATATATCAAAGGCCAAAATGAAGAAAATCTAAAGATCAGGGGTTATAAATATACAATGGACAAAGATGCCAGGGCAAAAATTCTCGTAGCAGATGATGAATTAAGCATGCGTGAGTTCCTTGATGTAATGCTGACCCAGGAAGGATATGATGTTACCCTGGCGAAAAACGGAATCCAGGCAGTTAAAATTCTTGCGGCCGATCATATAGACATTCTGCTCTGTGACATACGCCTTGGTGACATAACAGGTCTTGATGTATTAAAAGCTGCTAAAAAATACAACCATGATATTATTGCTATCATGATTTCAGCATATTCCACAACTGAACTTGCCGTTGAGGCCATGAACGAAGGTGCCTTTGATTTTGTTCCTAAACCCTTTGATAATAAGGAACTTAAATCTACCATTAAAAAAGCCCTTGAACTGAAACACCCTGAAAAAGAGAAACAGGTTTCCTCAAGTGACTCAGGCTACGACCTTCATTTTGGCAGGATCATTGGAAACAGTCCGGGCATGATTCATATTTATGATATGATCAATCAGATTGCAGACACAAAAACAAATGTCCTTATTTCAGGGGAAAGCGGAACGGGCAAGGAACTTATTGCAAGGGCCATTCATGACATGAGTGACCGGGAAAAGAAACCTTTTATTGTTGTTAACTGCGGCGGCATTCCTGAAAATTTAATTGAAAGTGAATTTTTCGGCCATGTTAAAGGCTCGTTTACCGGTGCTGTATGTGACAAAAAAGGACTTTTCGAATCTGCACACAAAGGGACAATTTTTCTTGATGAAATCGGTGAGCTCTCACCCATGCTCCAGGTGAAACTTTTAAGGGTTGTCCAGGAAACTCTTGTTAAGCCAGTTGGAAGTACAAAGGAGATTTCAGTTGATGTAAGGATAATATCAGCCACCAATAAAAAACTTGAACAGGAAGTGATAAACGGCTCTTTCAGGGAAGATCTTTTTTTCCGTCTCAACGTGATTCCGATAAAAGTTCCGCCATTAAGGGACAGAAAAGGTGATGTTAAAATTCTTGCACAGTATTTTGTTGAAAAATACTCAAAAATCATGAATAAGGATATTTCTAAATTATCCTCCTATGCAATCGATTTTTTAAATAAATACAATTTTCCCGGTAATGTGCGGGAACTTGAAAATTTAATTGAAAGAAGTGTAGCTCTTTCTTCCACAAATATTATTCTTCCCGGCAGTCTTTCCATATCCATACACAAAAAACGAAGATGGATTGAAGGTGTTAAGGATAATCGTTTTGATATCGATGATGTTGAGCAGGGAGTTGATATTGACAGAATCCTTTCATCCATTGAACGTGCTTATATAGGGAAAGCTCTTGAAGTTTCACAGGGCAATAAAAGCCGTGCTGCAAAGCTTTTGGGGATCACTTTAAGATCCATACGCTACCGCATAGACAAGCTTAAATCAAATTAACGATTTATATGAAAGAGCTCATTTTTGACAAAGTAACTGATGCTCTTTTAATGTTCGTTGAGAGGCAAAGTAGCGCAGTTCAGCTCGGCCTCATGGCTGTTATAGAGAACGGTATGCATTGAATCTTTGTCTGAAAAAAACTTATTTCTATCCGCATAATGTATTTCTTGATCCCTGCCATTATGTGCATTATAATACAACGAATTTTTAATAATTTCAAAAAACATATCCCTACTATTTTTAAGCAGCAGCGGGTTTTTTAGATGACAGGAGGTTTTGTTATGATAAAAAGAGGCTATTACGGGAATTTCGGAGGGGCCTTTCTCCCGGAAGTCCTTGTTGCCACATTTGATGAGCTTGAGGAGCAATTCAATAAAATAAAAAATGATCCTGACTTCTGGCAGGAGTATTCTTCCATCATGTCAACCTATTCTTCAAGACCAACACCTTTAACCTTTGCTGAAAATCTGACCAATTATTTCGGGGGAGCAAAAATATATATCAAGCGTGAGGACCTCAACCACACCGGAGCACATAAGGCCAATAATGTCATGGGCCAGGGACTTCTTGTCAAACGCATGGGAAAGACAAGGGTGATTGCAGAAACAGGAGCAGGTCAGCATGGGGTTGCAACTGCGACCATGGCTGCCAAATTCGGCTTTGACTGTACTATTTACATGGGTGAAGTTGATGTAAAAAGACAGCGTCCCAACGTATTCTGGATGGAACAGATGGGCGCAGAAGTTGTTCCTGTAACTGACGGGACTATGATTTTAAAGGATGCCATAAATGAATCCTTCAGGGACTGGGTGACCAATATGGATACAACCCACTATGTCCTTGGCACGGCATGCGGCCCCCATCCTTTTCCTGAAATGGTGAGTTATTTCCAGTCAATCATTGGGAAAGAGGCAAGAAAACAGATTCTTGAAATAGAGGGGAAACTTCCTTTAAGGGTTTTTGCCTGTGTGGGTGGAGGTTCCAATGCCATGGGTATTTTTGCAGGCTTTCCCGATGAAGAAGTGGAGTGCGTTGGTGTGGAAGCAGGTGGCAGGGGGCTTGATTCAGGTGAGCACGCTTCGAGACTCTGTGCTGAGGATGCAAGCGTTGGTGTCGCCCAGGGATATAAAACATATTTTCTCCAGGATGACGACGGCCAGATGAAAGAGACCCACTCCATAGCAGCAGGTCTTGATTACGTAGGTGTATCTCCCATTTTATCACAGATGCACGATCAGGGAAGGGCAAGATTTGAGTCAGCAACGGATAAGGAAGTGGTTGATGCTTTAAAACTGACCATGACAAAGGAGGGTATTATTCCGGCTCTTGAATCAGCCCATGCATTTGCAACTGCTTTTAAGGAAGCTCCCCGGTTATCAAAGGATGATATCATTATCATTAATCAGTCAGGCAGGGGAGACAAGGACATTTTCACCATTGCAGATGCCATTGATGATCCTGAATGGAAAAAATTTATAATTGAAAAGGCAAGGGAATATAATGCTTGAATCATAT
>WFQS01000714.1 GCA_015486915.1 Desulfobacteraceae bacterium | reverse complement strand
CTGTCATTTTCCATGGAAGAACATGAATTATGCATAATTGAACCAGCCATTTTTTCAGAAATTCCTGCTTTTAAAAGCAGCGCAAACAAAGGGGCAGATTCCGGATAATTAATAACCATTTCCTGTATCCTGTTTCCATGGCTCATCAGGGGAAGAATATCCTTTATACTGACAAGATCATCTTTAATAATACCAGAAGAGGCCTCGTCTTTAATAATACCAGAGACCTCGTCCTTTTGATACGGAAAATTTTTATCACAGGATGTAAATTTTATGTTGCTGTTTTTTGTTTTGCTTTCAGGAAAATATTCTTTTGGTGCGGCTTCAACAGCAAATTTTCCCTTTGCATAGGGATTTCTCGGGCTTCTCGGGATTTTTTTTGTTGACAGGATCATCGCATCAGGTCCCATTTCCTCCTTAACCTGTGCAAGTGCCCTTTGAATGGTCGCAGCTTCAAATATTTTTGATTTCATTTTGTAATTTTTATCCTCCCGGCAGCCTTAAGACTTATATCATCAACTATTTCCGCATGGGATACAACAAAAACCGAAGGTAAGGCATGCTCAATCAATTTTTTAAAATGACGTCTCAGAACCGGAGAACACATGATGACCGGCTGAGCCTCCGAAGCAAGCTGTTTTTCAACTTCAATTTCTGCAGATTGAACGATCTGTTCAACAATTTTAGGATCCACCGCAAGGTAAGACCCATGTTCAGTGTGCTTTATATTTTTCGTGAGCATCTCTTCAAGCACTCTGTCAAGGGTGATCACCTGAAGTGTTTTATCCTGCCCAAGCAGGGGTGCCAGCATCGCTTTCGCAATTTTCTGTCTGACGTACTCTGTCAAAAGATCAGGGTCCTTGCCCATGGGAGCATAATCGGCAAGGGTTTCCACTATAGTCAGAAGATCACGTATTGAAACTTTTTCCCTTAAAAGATTCTGAAGTACTTTTTGAACGATCCCAACACTTAAAAGGCCAGGTACAAGTTCTTCAACGGCTTTTGGATTTGTTTTGGCAAGATTATCAAGCAGATGCTGTACATCCTGACGTCCGAGAAGATCATGGGCATTGGTTCTTATCACTTCGGTTAAGTGGGTTGCAATGACAGTTGAATTATCAACAACTGTATAGCCTGCAAATTTAGCATCCTCTTCTCTATCCGGTGAAATCCACAGGGCGGGAAGTTTAAATGCCGGTTCAGTTGTGGGGATTCCTTCAATCTCCTGGGCAACACCTCCCGGGTCCATTGCAAGAAGATGATTAACCATTAATTCACTGCCGGCAGCCTCTACTCCCCTGATCATAACCCTGTACTGGGCTGGATTAAGTTTAAGATTATCCCTTATATGAATGGGTGGAATAATAATTCCCATATCACTTGCGAACTGCCTTCTGATTGCCCTTATCCGACCTAACAGCATACCGTCCTGCTGCTGATCAACAAGAGGAATCAACCCGTAGCCCACCTCAAGTTCTATGGTATCAAGGGTCAGCAGGTGATCAACCTCTTCAGGAGCACTTGATGCTTCGTCCTCTTCACCTTTACCTTCAACTTCCTCTTCAGGCAGTTCCCTTCCAAGAAAAAACCAGCATCCTGCCCCGAGAATAAAACTTAAAGTCATGAAAGGAAAGGCAGGAAGTCCCGGAACAAGACCGAGGCAGAAAACAATTGCCGATCCGAGATAAACGGGTGTTCTGCTTGATAGAAGATGGGCCGCAAAATCCTGCCCCATTCTGTTTTCCGATCCTGCCCTGGCCACAAGAATACCTGCAGCAGTTGAGATAAGAAGTGCAGGAATCTGGGACACCAGGCCGTCACCCACTGTGAGAAGCGTATAATTTGTAAGGGCATCCTTCATGGGCATACCCTGTTGAACAACTCCGATGATAAAGCCACCGGCTATATTGATACCAGTGATAATAATACCTGCAATTGCATCTCCCCTGACAAATTTACTGGCACCATCCATGGCTCCGTGAAATTCAGATTCTCTTGCCACTTCTTTTCTTCTCTCTCCTGCTTCAATTTCATCGATCATTCCGGCGTTAAGATCTGCATCAATGGCCATCTGTTTTCCGGGCATGGCATCCAAGGTAAATCTTGCTGCAACTTCTGCAATCCTTCCTGCACCTTTTGTTACAACCATAAAATTGATCAACACAAGGATAATAAAAACAATCATGCCAACAACATAATTTCCACCTACAACAAAGCTGCCAAATGATTTGATAATTGCTCCTGCAGCAAGGGGGCCTTCACTTCCATGTAGAAGAATCATACGTGTTGATGCCACATTTAAAGAAAGACGAAACAGGGTCAGTACAAGAAGCATGGATGGGAAAATGGAAAAATCAAGGGGTTTTCTTGTGTACATGGTAGTTATGAGAACTATAACTGCAAGCGTAATATTCAATGCAAGTGAAAAATCAAGAACCACAGGAGGCAGGGGCAGAATCATCGCCATGAGTATCCCGATAAGGGCGATAATCATTGCAATATCCGCACCTTCGCTCCTGATCCCTGCCATTATTCCCGTATTTTCAACTGCCATTAACTTATCCTTATTTCAAATATCATTTTAAAAAAACATCTTAATAACGGCCATGAATTGACATTATAACACGTTGATGACAAATTCATGACAGACTTTTCTGATAAACATTAAACACCTTTACCCTTTAACTTGTAAACATAGGCAAGGATTTCCGCAACGGCCTGGAACAATTCCGTGGGTACTTCACCGCCTATATCTACCATTTTATACAAATTCCGGGCCAACTCTTTATTTTCAACAACGGGAACATGATGTTCAGCTGCAATCCTTTTAATATTCACAGCAACAGGGCCTGCACCTTTTGCAAGAACTTGGGGGGCTTCCATTGTTGTTCCGTCATATTTTAATGCCACTGCAAGATGGGTCGGATTTGTTACAACCACATCTGCTTCCGGTATTTCAGCCATCATGCGCTTTCTTGCAGCCTCTGTCTGGAGTTGTCTTATCCTTGATTTAACCTGGGGATCGCCCTCAGTCTGTTTTAATTCATCCTTTGTCTCCTGCTTTGTCATTTTCTGGTCCTGTAGAAATTTCCACCTTTGAAAAATATAATCGGCAACGGCAAGAATTATCATAACTACAATCACTTTAAGATAAATAATAAAGGCAATTTTAAGAACGGCAAGGAGAATGTAAGCTGTACTGTGATCATATAGTCTCACAATACTGTCCATCTTTTTTTTAACTTCAAGATAGGCAACAATTGTAACTATGATTATTTTTAAAATGCTTTTTATAAATTCGGCAATTGCTGTTGAGGAAAACTTCTGTTTAAAGCCTGAAATAGGATTTATCCTGGAGAGTTTGGGTTCAATGGCTTTCCATGAAATTTCAAAGCCCACCTGGAGAAAATTGGATACAAGGGCTGCAATAAAAACCGCTGCCATGACAGGAGCCGTCATCACAAGGAAACGTATGGTACAGCGGTATAACAGATGTACGGCTGACACGTCATTTAATTTTGGAACCAAATTAAAAAAAAAGCCGTCGTGCATCACTGCAAGCAGATTTTTATAAACAAAATATGCAGATACATAAAGGCCGAGGGTGCCGGCAAGGAGAACAAAGACAGAAGGGATTTCAATACTCTTTGCAACCTGTCCCTCTTCCCTTGATTTTTCCAGTTTCCGCGAACTCGCGTCTTCGGTTTTTTCTCCGCCGCCTTCGGGATCTTCAGCCATGGTTCATCTATCCTCCCCCTGCAAAATACAGCAGGGACATGAGAAGTTCCTTGAAATGCATAATATAAT
>WFQS01000713.1 GCA_015486915.1 Desulfobacteraceae bacterium | reverse complement strand
GTGGATATTGGCTATGCTTATCTTGATCCGCGAATCAGATATCAAAAAACAGGCTGGTGAAATGAAAGACATATTTATTAAATTTAAAAAAGACAGGCTGGCACTTCTTGGATCTGCGATTCTGTCAATGCTGATTTTTACTGCTTTTTTTGCACCGCACATAGCACCCTATGATCCCTTTGAGCTTAATCTTGCAGAACGGCTGTTTCCTCCGTGTATAAGGCATATAATGGGCACTGATTCCCTGGGCAGGGATATATTCAGCAGGATTATTTTCGGAACAAGAACATCCCTGATGATTGCCCTGGCCGTCGTTGTAACGGAAATATTTTTCGGTGTACTTGCCGGTACTGCCGCAGGCTGTCTCGGTAGAATTGCCGATGAGATAGTGATGAGACTCGTGGATATTCTGCTGGCTTTTCCCGGCATAATCCTCGCCATGGTTATTGTGGGTGCGCTGGGCTCATCGATAATGAACCTTGTAATTGCCTTAACCGCAGTCGGGTGGGTCAAATACGCAAGAATAGTACGCGGTTCCATTTTATCGGTTCAGGAAAAAACATTTATTGAATCGGCAAAGGCAATAGGATGCAGCAGGTTTCGCATAGCATACCGCCATATACTGCCCAATATCATATCTCCTGTTATTGTACTTGCAACACTTAATATGGGAACCATTATCATCTCAATTGCCGGGCTCAGTTTCCTCGGGCTTGGGGTGCAGTCTCCAACACCTGAATGGGGTGTCATGCTCAATAACGGCAAACCTTTCATGGAAAGCGCCCCCTGGCTGATGATCTTTCCGGGTCTTATGATAATGATTACTGTACTGGCCTTTAATTTCCTCGGCGACGGATTAAGAGACGTTCTTGATCCGGGACTGAAGGAAAAAATAGAAATTTAAGGCCAAAAAGGAAAAGAGCCTGAGCTGGAACCGGGACTTTGAAACGTAACAGGTTCCAGATTATCAGCTTGAAACAAAAAAAACTAAGTTGAGGTAAATATGCATTTGCTTGATATTATAGATTTAAATATAAGTTTCCACAGCAAAGCCGGGAATGTGCAGGTTTTAAATGGTGTAAGCCTGAAAATAAAGCAGCAGGAATCATTGTGTATAATCGGTGAATCAGGCTGCGGAAAAACAATTGTGGCTTTGAGTATAATGCGGCTGCTGCAGCGACACGCCCGGATAAGCGGAGCAATACACTTTAAGGGGAAGAATCTGCTTTTGTTGAAAGAAAAGGAAATGAGGAGAATAAGGGGGCGGGAAATTGCCATGATTTTTGAGCAGCCCGCTACCTGCCTGAATCCTGTATTTACCGTCGGAGAACAAATTGCAGAGGCAGTAAGGGCATATAAAAGATGTCCGGCAAAACAGGCAAGGCAAAAAGCGATTGAGCTTATGGAAATGGTGGGAATCCCTTTTCCCGAAAAAAGATATATCCAGTATCCCCATGAATTCAGCGGCGGGATGCAGCAGAGAGCCATGATTGCCGCCGCCCTGGCATTCAAGCCGTCTTTGCTCATTGCCGATGAACCCACAACTTCCCTTGATCCTACAATCCAGGTGCAGATAATGGAACTTCTTAAAGATCTATCGGCAAAATTCATGACATCCCTGCTTTTGATAACCCATGATCCCGATATTGCCGCTGAGATGTGCGACAGCGTTATGGTTATGTATGCGGGCGAAATCGTGGAAAAGGGGCGTACGGACAAATTATTTAAAAATCCGGAGCACCCTTACAGCAAAGCCTTGCTTGGGGCCATCACAGATAATAAACTAAGGCCGATAAAGGGATCGGTTCCACAACTTACCCGCCTTCCGTCCGGATGCAGGTTTCATCCGAGATGTTCAATTGCAGCTGATATCTGCCAGCAGGTCAGGCCGCAAATGAAAAATAAAGTGAGATGCCATCTATGCGGGAACAACTGATAGAAGTAAAAAATTTAAAAAAATACTTTGCAAGCGGTATATTCCGGAAAAATTATGTCAAGGCTGTTGACGGGATCTCGTTTGACATAGCAAGGGGAGAAACTATGGCACTTGTAGGGGAAAGCGGGTGTGGAAAATCCACGGTGGGAAGATGTGTATTGAATCTCATTAAGCCCACATCCGGGAAAATTTATTTTAAAGGCGAAGACATATCAAATGCAATAAAAAGAAAAAAAAATTTTAGAAAAAAAATGCAGATGATTTTCCAGGATGCTGACGGTTCTTTGAATCCAAGAATGAAAATTTACGATCTTATGCTTGAGCCTTTAATTGTACACAAATTGGCCAATAAAGAGGGTCCTTTCGGCAAAACGAAGGAAAAACTGCTGCATATTATGCAGATTGTAAATCTTACTCCCGATATACTGGACCGCTATCCAAACGAGCTGTCAGGAGGGCAGAGACAGAGGGTGGGGATAGCCAGGGCCATAGCATCCAATCCCGAATTCATTGTTGCTGACGAGCCTGCAGCATCTCTAGATCTTTCAGTACAGGCCGGGATGCTGGAGCTTATGAAAAGACTTCAGGAAGAGCTTGGCATAGCTTATCTGTATATTTCCCACAACCTCAGAGTCGTTAAAATCGTGGCAGACAGAGTGGCTGTGATGTACCTCGGCAGGCTTGTTGAAATGGGAAATGCAGAAGAAATATTTCAATCCCCTGCCCACCCCTACACCCGTGCACTTTTGTCTGCGGTTCCCAACGCCGATCCAACTACCAGGCGGGCAAGGACAATACTTAAAGGAGAAATTCCAAATTTTTCAGTTCCCTCGTCGGGATGTGGATTTTATACACGTTGTCCAGAGGTAAAGCCCGTATGTACCCGTGAAATTCCCTTGAAAAGACGTATAGGGAAAGGCCATCTGGTTTGGTGTCACTATGCTTTGCATTAAAATCAAGGAGTATGGATGCAAGCCCGCATCTTGCCGGTCTGATTCTGAAGGATTGATCAGTATTAGGCAGCAGAAAAGCTCGCTGATGAAAAATTGAGCTATATGATGAGTTCAATTCTCTTTATAACGGCCATGAGGCCGATCTAAACTGCGTTACAGCGCCTCACAACAAGCATAAAAAGAGCATCAGTTACTCTGTCAAAATAGAGCTTCTTCTTATAAAAACTATTTTAAAAGAGCTTAAAATTTTTGACAAAAATGATAATCTGCGTGACCACAAAAAGTCAACAATCAATTATCTCAAATTTTTCAAAAATTCACCCACCGCTCCTGAACCATCCCTGTTCACAATTCTTATGGTTTCAGAACCTATGACTGCAATAT
>WFQS01000712.1 GCA_015486915.1 Desulfobacteraceae bacterium | reverse complement strand
GGAACTTAGGATCGAAAATTTTATAAGTTGAACGAAATTGCTTGTCTTCCGGCCCCTCTACTTCGTTGCATCAAAGGCCGAATACGTTGAGTATGCAACCTTTAATGCGCCTTGTACATGGGCCGGAATTCTGCGCTATTTCTGTTCAACTTATTTCATCTCCGATCCTTAGCATGAGTTTCTTATAAAAAACGTTCATGTAGCTTTTTATGTCACATTCTGTAAATTTTTAATGTATGCTTGGTAAAAAATAAAAATATAAGGAATTATTGTATAATGAAAGGAATAATCCTTGCCGGAGGAGCAGGAACAAGGCTCTATCCCGTAACAAAGGTTACAAGTAAGCAGTTACTGCCCGTTTATGACAAACCCATGATTTTTTATCCATTGTCCGTTTTGATGCTGTCCGGCATCCGTGATATTCTGATTATATCCACACCTGCTGATCTGCCGCGCTTTGAAGCTCTTCTTGAAGATGGTTCAAAATGGGGGATTAATTTATCCTATGCAGTTCAGATGGAACCTGCAGGTCTTGCACAGGCTTTTATAATCGGGGAAAAATTTATTGGCAACGACCATGTCTGCCTGATCCTTGGTGATAACCTTTTTTACGGGCATGGCCTTTCAGAACGGTTTCAGAGGGCAGCAGCACGAAAAAAAGGAGGCACTGTCTTCGGTTATCAGGTAAAAGACCCTGAACGTTATGGTGTTGTCTCCTTTGATAAAGAGGGTAATGCCCTTGATATAGAAGAAAAACCTGAACATCCAAAATCAAATTTTGCAGTAACAGGGCTTTATTTTTATGATAACGATGTGATTGAAATTGCCCGGGGTCTGAAACCTTCTTCCAGGGGCGAGCTTGAGATTACAGATGTTAATATGGTATATCTTGAGAACGGTCGGCTCCATGTTGAGGAGATGGGGCGTGGCACAGCCTGGCTGGATACCGGAACCCATCATTCCCTTCTCGATGCCTCATTATTCATAGCTACAATTGAAAAACGCCAGGGCCTGAAGGTCGCCTGTATTGAGGAGATCGCCTACAAAATGGGTTATATAGATAAAAATCAGGTTATTGCCATGGCCGAATATTACAGAAAAACCGATTACGGGGCATATCTATTAAGTATGTTTAAATAGTGACAGTGGTATGAAAAATGGTTAATGTTTCCAATTTTAGTGTTGTGTGAAAGCCTTACTCCTCAATTCCTGTACAAAAAACAAGAAACCGGGGAGAGGCAAAAGGGCTGCGGGCATCGCTTTTTCTTAAATTTTAATCCACAGACAACTCAATTAAAAACAACTGAGAAAAAAATATGAAAATTATAGATACTCAATTAAAAGATGTGAAAATACTGCGGCCGGAAGTGTTCGGTGATGAGCGTGGTTTTTTCATGGAAACTTTTCGGGATAATGAATTTCGGGCCAAAGTGGCGGATTGTTTTTTTGTCCAGGATAATCACAGCAGATCAAACCAGGGAGTTCTAAGGGGGCTGCATTATCAGATAAAGCATCCCCAGGGTAAAATGGTCAGGGTGATTTCAGGAAAAGTATTTGATGTGGCCGTTGATATCAGGAAGAGTTCTTCGGATTTCGGCAAATGGACAGGAGCGGTATTAAGCGCTGAAAACAAGGATATGTTCTGGGTTCCGCCGGGATTTGCCCACGGATTTTACGTTATGACAGATAATGCCGAGTTTGTTTATAAATGCACGGATTATTATGCTCCTGAACATGAAAAATCTATTTTATGGAATGATGAAAAAATCGGCATTGACTGGCCCCTTGTTAACGGTAAAGACCCTGTGCTGTCTTTAAAGGATAAGGCAGGACTTTTACTGGAAGAAGCAGAGGTCTTTTTATGAAGGTTTTGATTGCCGGTTCAAACGGGCAGCTTGGCTGGGAACTGAACAGAACCTGTCCGGATGAACATAAAATTATATCACTTGATTATCCCGGTATTGATATATGTGACAGTGCATCTGTTTCTGGTATATTAAAAAAATATAAACCTGACTGGATTATCAATTGTGCTGCATACACCAATGTTGACAAGGCGGAAACCGATGAGGCAGCAGCCCGTGCCGTTAATTGTGAAGGGGCTGCAAACCTTGCAGGTGGTGCATTGGAAATAAATGCCCGCATGGTGCATATTTCAACTGATTTTGTGTTTAACGGAAATACTGCAAAACCGTGGCGGCCCTATGACATACCTGACCCGTGCTCTGTTTACGGTAAAACAAAACTTGAAGGGGAAAAATCAGTACAGGATATACTGAAAAATGAAGCTTTGATTATACGAACCGCATGGCTTTATTCAGTCCATGGTAATAATTTTGTTCATACCATGATCCGCCTTATGAAGGAGAAAGAAATTCTTAATGTAATC
>WFQS01000711.1 GCA_015486915.1 Desulfobacteraceae bacterium | reverse complement strand
GGTAACGAAGGGAAAAATCCTGGGCCATGCGTACAATTGTATCATACACGGCAGTATCACCATGGGGATGATATTTACCAATCACATCACCCACCACCCTTGCTGATTTCTTGTATGGTTTGTTCCAGTCGTTCCTCAACTGCCTCATGGCGTAGAGTACCCGCCTGTGCACAGGTTTCAATCCATCCCTTACATCGGGAAGAGCCCTTCCTATAATTACGCTCATTGCATATTCGAGATAGGATTTTTTCATCTCCTTCTCAATGCTGGTCACAATATCGCTGGTCACATTATCCTCTGTATTTATCATCTACTATCCTTACATTATCCTTTAAATTTCTCCGGTTCGATTAAAATTTGAAAATTTGCAAAATAAATATCGGCAAGTGTTAAAAAAAGGGTTGCAATGAGGGGGCCATAAATAATTCCAAGAATTCCATAAATTTTAAGACCGCCGAGGACTGCAAAAAAAATAATTAAAGGGTGCATTTTAACCCTGTCTCCTACAATTTTCGGCTTAAATATGTACTCGATGCCAAGGGAGAGAACCCCATAAAAAACCAGCATGAAAATTCCTGCGGCGATCCTGTGTTTCAATATGAGGATAATGGACGTGGGGATCAGAACGGCACCAATACCGACTACGGGCAAAAATGCCAGAAATCCCATGATGATACCCCATAAAAAAGGAGCATCCAGGCCAAACAGAAAGAAAACAACCCCGCCGAGAACGCCCTGGATCAAACCTCCAAGTCCATTTCCCACAAGTATGGCACCTGCCATATTTCCAAATTTTTGAAAAAGTTTTTCATTATCTTCGCGTGGTAACGGAGAAAGATTATAAATATACTCAATAAGGCTGTTACCATCAATCAAAAGATAAAATACAACAATAAGCATCAGACAAAAATAAAAAACGACCTGAAAAACATTGGACGCTATAAAGCTTGCCTGCTGAAATAAAGAAAAACCAACAACCCTGCCGAATTCCGAAACAGGCTTAATCAAAGCATCCCATGAAAGTGAAGTTTGAAACCCCATGGTGGCGAGAATGCTGTTGACTCTTTCCAAAATATGTGTGTTTTTAAGCGCCTGCATCAACTGATTGCTTAATACAGCATCTTTACCCATTAGATAAAGATCATAGGCTTCCTTTGAAATCACACCCACAAAAAAAAGAGCAGGAACAAAAACAACAAGAAAAATAATTACACAGGTCGCCCCCGATGCAAATGAAGGCTTAAGTTTTCTTAAAAAAATACTGTAAAGGGGAAGTGAAATTCCTGTAAAAACAAAGCCAAGAACAATTGTTCCAAGAAAAGGAATAATCAATTTCCCTGCAAGCAGAAGAGCGACAAAAAAAAGAGACAGAAAAAAAAAGAAAACAGCTCTTTCCGAATAACTATGTTCCAAAACACCACCTTGCTGATACTTTTATTTCTACTTGCTGTTCGTCAAAAGTCCAAGAGCAGCTATAAGCAAAATAATTTCATAAACAATGACCTGAAGATAACTTCCAAAAAAATGATAAACTATGCCGCCTCCTACTATTGCAGGGACTCCTGTAACAACCATAATCCCAAGTTTTCTGCTGATATCCATAATAAAATTCCCTTTTTATTCTTTTTTTTATAAGAAAGAGAACGTAAATTTAATACGTTCATTTCCATATTTGTCAGAATCTTTGATTCTTTGAGACGGGTCTGGGCTTGAATCCAGATCCGCCTCATGGCGGTTATCAAAAATTTAAGTAAAACTGAAAAATACAAATTACTTTTCAGTATCATTTAACCATGGACAAGTAAAGAAAAACCAATGAAAAGCAGGGAGATCTATTTTTCTATGATCATTCCCATGCCCATTCCACCACCGATACACATTGAGATCAGAGCGGTTGAATAGTCTTTCCTCTTCATCTGATTAACTGCAGTAACCATTTGCCGCGCACCTGTGCACCCTATCGGATGACCAAGGGAAATTCCGCTTCCAAGTTCATTTGGTTTTTCAACGTCAAGCTTTAGTTCCCTCATACATGCTATTGCCTGGGCTGCAAATGCTTCATTTAATTCCACCATATCAATATCATCAATGGACATTCCGGTTGTTTTCAACACCTTTCTCACGGCAGGTACAGGTCCAAGTCCCATATAGGCAGGATCAATTCCGCCCGATGCAAAAGCTTTTATCTTTGCAAGTTTCTCAAGACCCATTTTATCGGCTGTTTCTTCATCCATTAAAAGTACTGCTGCAGCTGCATCATTTATCCCTGAAGCATTACCTGCTGTAACACTGCCGTCCTTTGCAAATGCAGGTCTTAATCTGCCAAGTTTTTCCATGCTGGTTTCCATGGGGCGTTCATCCATATCAACAATAACATCTTTTCTGCGAACTTTAACGGGAACCGGGACTATTTCATTTGCAAAAGTCCCGTCATGAACTGCAGCAAAGGCTCTCTGATGGCTCAAAAGTGCAAGTTCGTCCTGTTCCTGACGTGTTATTCCGTATTTATTAACAATATTTTCAGCAGTAACCCCCATGTGATACCCATAAAAAATTTCATAAAGCCCGTCATATACCATAAGGTCGTAGATGTCTCCCACCCCGGTCAATTCCATCCTGTGGCCCCATCTTGCCTTTGGAAGGGCCATGGGTGCATTGCTCATACTCTCCTGGCCACCGGCCAGTACAACATCGGCGGAACCTGCCATTATGGCCTGGGCACCAAGGGCAATGGCTTTAAGACCTGAACCGCAGATTTTATTAACGGTAAACGCGGTTGTCTGTCTTGGAATACCTGCAGCAATCATGGCCTGTCTTGCCGTATTCTGGCCCTGACCTGCCTGGAGGACATTACCCATGATAACTTCATCAATAGCTACGGGAGCAAGACCATCATCATAATCATATCCTTTTTTCTCAAGATCGATCATACCCTGATCCTTTAAAGCGTCCGGTCCAAATTCAACAGATTCCGTATTTACAACGGGCCGCAGCCCCACTCTCTTTAAAAGGTCTTTCATAACAATTGAACCGAGTTTTACAACGGGTACGGTTTTTAAAGAGCCTCCAAAAGACCCCACAGCAGTCCTGACACCACTGACGATTACAACTTCTCTCATAAAATGTCTCCTTCAATATTGATTTTTTTCAGCAAACCTACTACATTGAATCATTCAAATTCCGGTATTCATGGCTGTAAGCCGCCGGAAAGGACCCAGGTTCATGCCAAGGTTCATGATTGATGACCACAGGATTTAAATTAATTTTTTACCATTATTAACCGGCAGAATAAAACCTTACAGAACAATATTTTTACTCTAAGGACAGATCCATACCGAATCAACCCGGAAAAAACCTGTCAACAATGATATTTAATTTGATCAGGAAATTCATAACAAATATAAACAAAAAATACAAGATATTATGTGCCTTATACTATTTGCATACAAAGCCATACCCGACAAAAAACTTATACTTGCAGCAAACAGGGATGAATTTTTTTCACGCCCCACTGCAGCCATGGATTTCTGGCATGACAATCCCGAAATTCTTGCAGGAAGAGATCTAAAGGAAAAAGGTACATGGCTCGGCATGAACAGAAACGGCAAATTTGCAGCCCTCACAAATTACAGGGATCCTTCCTCGGTGAAAAACAATCCACCTTCAAGGGGAAATATAATAAAAGACTATCTCACATCAGACAGTAATGCTGCTGATTTTCTTGAAAAATTACAAAAGCAGGCTGATTCTTTCAATGGTTTTAATCTTGTCCTGTCAGATGACAGATCTTTTTTCTGGTTCTCCAATAAAGGCGGAAAACCGAAACAACTTGGTCCGGGAATATATGGGCTGAGCAATCACCTGTTAAACACACCATGGCCAAAAATAAAAAAAGGAAGAAAGGCTCTTGAAAAAATAGTGTTCAATAAAGAAAACATGTCAGCAGAAAATCTTTTTCATCTTCTTGAGAACAGAGAAATTCCGCATGACTCAGAACTTCCCGATACAGGTGTGGGCATTGAATGGGAAAGAATACTTGCCCCTGTTTTTACCAGCAGCAAAGACTACGGCACAAGGTCGTCAAGTGTAATAATGGCAAATAATGACGGTCACGCTTTAATTGCAGAGCGGGGTTTCAATGAAAAAGGACATCTTGCATACGAAAAAGAATTTTATTTATAACGGCCATGGGCATACAGGAATTTAATCCGATCTCGCTCACATTAAATATTAAAGATGGTAAAATGCCGCCCCCTGCGGCCGGCAGACCAGCCAAAGGACCGTCGGCGGCAACTATTATAAAATAACTTACTGTGATTTTCGCTTTAAAGCAATCCATGCTTCCAGCCTCTGCTTCACCGTATTCTCATATCCCCTGTCCGTGGGAAAATAAAACCTTTCTCCTTTAATCTCATCGGGAAGATACTCCTGGGGAACATAACCGTGTTTATAATCATGGGCATATTTGTATCCCCTGTTATATCCAAGCTCTTTCATAAGCTTTGTGGGGGCATTTCTCACGTGAAGCGGTACAGGAAGATAACCTGTACCTTCAATTTTCTCCATGACATTTTTGTGCGCCATGTAAACACTGTTGCTCTTTGGGGCAGTTGCAAGATAAACTGCGGATTGAAACAGGGCATCATCACCCTCGGGAGAACCTAAAAATCTGTATGAATCCAATGCATTTAAGGCAGTTGAAAGGGCATTGGGGTCAGCAATACCAATATCCTCCGTTGCAAACCTCACCATTCTTCTGATTATGTAAAAAGGGTCCTCCCCGGATTTCAGCATCCTTGCAAGCCAGTATATGGCGGCATCGGGATCACTTCCCCGAAGACTCTTGTGAAAAACCGAGATAAGATTAAAATGCTCCTCTCCTGACTTGTCATACATCATTGCTTTTTTATTGATGGCCTTTTCGACATCATAAATATTGACATCATGTGAAATTGTGTTTTTTAAATCAGTATCACCATTTTCGGCAGACACATGAAAAGCAATGGTTTCAAGATTGGTCAAGGCGATGCGCACATCCCCGTCGGAAAGGGATGCAATGCAGTCAAGGGCATCATTCTCAAAGGAAATATTCATTTTCCCAAGCCCGTTATCGCTGTCAGACACGGCTTTTTTCAG
>WFQS01000710.1 GCA_015486915.1 Desulfobacteraceae bacterium | reverse complement strand
GTCTTTTCTGCTTTTAAATTTTCATTTCCTGTTTCAGCTTCAGCCTTTAAAACAAGCATGCCGCTGCCTGTAAGGGACGCTGTAAAATAACCGGGGCTGAAAAGATCGGAATCAGGATCAAGTCCGCGCAAAGCTTCAAGGGGGTGATTTACCATATACTGCCATTCAGGCTTAAATGTAAAAGTGCCCTTTGATATTTTTACGAACAAAGAGCAGTGATCCGGTTCCGGTGAAAAAATAAATCCATTTTCTTCTGCTGTAACCTGTGCAGGCCATTTTTTTTCAGGCCCTGTCCATGCCTTTACCGTATCATGGAAATCCCTGTTCTCAATATCAGGGCGTATGATGATTTTTATCTTTTTTGCATCGGGAAGAAGAGAATCTCCATCCTCGGATGCGGACCTGCGCAGTATGGTTAATGTGACAAGGTTTTTTTTATCATCCATCTTAAGGCAGAGTTCAAGGAAAAAATAGCTGCCTTCACAGGTTGGAACCCGGAACACCCATTTACCGCAGCAGTGATATGAAAAAGCAAATTTTTCAAGGCAGTTGGGTGCAAGCTGTCTTGAATAGCCCTGGTATTCTGCCCAGATCCTGCACCTTGATAAAAGCATCCACCTGTTTTCAGGAAGATTTTTACTTAAATTTGCCGCAAGCAGAGCATCGTAACGGCTCTCAAGTCTTGCCCACCATGCAGATGCCCTCAACATGGCCCCGGTTTTTGTCACGGCAAGGAGCTTAAGCCCTGGATCTGCAACAATTTCTTCCCTTGTAAAACAGCATTTCATAAAAAGAGAATCATAGTTTCCAAGGTAGAGAAGTTCCCCTTTTTCTTCCCTTGTTTTTTCCTTTTCAAAAACCCTTATTTTCAAGGAAATTTTTTTGGGCTCACCATTTGTATCAAGGGGCATGAAAACAGCAGAAAAGCCTTTATTTTTCATGGCAAGGCCTTCCTCAAATGCCCTTGTTATAAATTCTTTTCCTTTCTGCTCTATTATCTCTGCCCTGAAATTAAAATCTGATAACACCATTAAAAAGAAACCGGGAGGCACCATCACGATACGCCGTACATCCTTTTCCCAGCGCCAGACAACGACATTGGATTCATTGCTTTTTTTATTCATGGCCCTGCAGAATTCAACCGGGTCATTTCTAAGTTCCTCTGCCCCTTTTTCCACATTGAAATCCAAAACATCTGTGTATCCCCTTAAACCTGTAAAAATCTGCAAAGCTTTTTTCTTAAGTTTCTGCAAAAGAACCCTTTCAGGCATGGCGACAAAATGAAAATCAGCCTGCTGCAGAAAAAAAATATCTTTTTTGTCAGGGGTTAAGGCAAGAACTTCGCAGGGCTCAAGTTCAAGGGAGAAATTACTGCTGTTCCTTTCAGGAATAATCTGTTTTTCCGTGATAAGGTCATGGAAAACAGGAGGGCGGGAAACCGGATCACAATTGTCTGGAATTTTGGTTTCATCGGGAAAATTCCAGATAATTGTCTTACTTTTATCGCAGTCAAGATTGACAAGTACAAGAACCTGTTTTTTAAGCGGTATGTTGAACCGGGACAGGACAAGACAATTTTCATTGTTTCCGTTGATAAATTTTAAATCTGTCTGATCAGCAAAGCAGGGATGATTTTTTAAAATCAGATTAAGCCTTTTAATATGACCCACCTGATTGTCTTCACTCCCCCAGTTAAGTGAACTTGCCCCGTGAACATCGATCTTTTCCTTTGCAAACCATTCAACACCATTTGCAAATGCAAATCCGCCGCAGATGGAAAAAAGTGCGGATATCGAGGTTCTCATTTTTGCATAACGCTTTGACACTGAAGCAAGGCGGGGATTGTCGTGGGTTTCGGCAAAATGAATCATATGTCCGTATTTTAAAGAAAAATCAAAGGCAGATGCAAGGTAGTGTTCAATCCGATTTTTTTCATAATTCTGGAACAGTTCCGAATATGCCCAGTTGAAATTTGCCCTGTCAAGGAGACTGCGTGTTGCGTCTATTCCACCGCCAAGGCCTTCAAGCAGAAAAACAATATCAGGGTATTCCTGCCTTACCCTTGCCACAATATACTCCCAGGCATCAACGGGAATCATATATCCGGCATCGCACCTGAATCCGTCAACCCCCCTGCGGCACCAGAAAAGAAAAATATCCGCCATATACTGCCACAGATCCTGTTTTGAATAGTCAAGCCTTGTTAAATCAGCCCATTCAACGCCCCATGCCCCGGGGACCTCTATTTTTCCATCCTCACCCCGGACGAGCCATTCAGGGTGTGTGTCGTGGATCACAGCAGCCCAGCCCGTATGGTTTATTGCAATATCAAGTATGATATATCCGGAATAGAAATGCACTTTGTCAACAAGTTCCATGAATTGCTCCATGGGTGTTGCAGAAGGATCAAATTCAGCAAGGGCAGGATCAACATCAGTGAAATTTAAAGCAGCATAGGGACTGCCGAATCGTCCCATGCG
>WFQS01000709.1 GCA_015486915.1 Desulfobacteraceae bacterium | reverse complement strand
TTGATGTATTAGCATATTGATGGTATATGCCTTGCACAGCTTCTTGAAAAGGCTTTTTGTCAGGATGATAAACCTTCACCCCTGCTTTTTGAACGGCTTCAAGGCAATCGCGGCTTACCTTTGCCCACAAACGACGCTGATACACAACTGACTCGTCCGCCGCCTGTTGGAGCCATCGCTGTTCTTGTGGCGTAAGCTTGTTCCAAATATGCGTGCTGATTAGAACAATGTCGGGGACAAATGTGTGCTCGTCCAAAGAATAGTACTTACAAACCTCATAATGTTTGGAGAAATAAAAGCTTGGCGGATTGTTTTCGGCGCCGTCTACCACGCCTTGTTGGAGAGCAGTATACAATTCACCCCAAGAAATTGGCGTGGGGGAGCCTCCCATCAGCCGAATCATCTGAAAAGAGGTAGCGCTCTTTTGCACGCGAATTTTGAGCCCCTTTAAATCAGACGGTTTCAAGATAGGTTTTGCCTTTGTGTAAAAGCTCCGACTACCGGCATCATAATAACACAATCCCCGTAAATAATATTTTTGTCCGGATAAAAGCAATTGTTTGCCCACATGACTTTTTAACACTTTCCATAAGTCATCGTCATTCCTGAATAAATATGGGAGACTGTAAACCTTCATTTCGGGAACAAACCCCTCAAGTGGGCTGGTGGAAACCTTTGTCATGGCAAGGCTGCCAATTTGCAGCAACTCAATTAACTCCCGCTCTGCACCCAATTGACCATCCGGATAAATATCGATTCGCATTTTTCCACCGGAAATTTTCTGCAGCCGTTTGGCCATATATACCATGCTTCGATGGACGGGGCTCTGAACATCGAGACTGTGAGCTAATTTCAACACGCGTACATGGGCAGTTTGCCGACAACTGAAAAAAATCAAAAGGATTGATATAAGCAGAAGCTTGAACACTTTCTCTTCAAAACGCAGCATATTTTCCCTTTTCGAAAACTAATTTAAGCACTTTTGTAATATAAAAAAAAACTTTTGAAAGTCAATAGTGTTTTTTGGGGAAGGATATCGTCACCAAAAAATGGAGAAAAAATAATCTCTATTGTTGAGAATCAAATATTAAAATAGTGAAATAGCAGCCGAAAAATTTTTAGCCTGCATTTTGTCACGCTTCAGTTGAAATTGGAAAAAAGGCGTCATAAATTAAGGTGGTTTAAAACCCATGAAAGGAGCCTTGGTTATGATGCGAAAGAGATATTCAGCTGAAGAAAAGGTTATGATATTAAAAGAGCATTTGGAAAAGCAAGTGTCGGTTGCTGACATTTGTGAGAAATATCGTATTCATCCCAATCAGTTTTACAGATGGAAAAAAGAGCTATTTGAAAGCGCCGTTGAGATTTTTTCAAAGAGCCGGGACCGCAAAAAGCGGTCTGTAGTCAAAGAGCTTGAGGCTACACTGAAAGACCGCAATGATGTGATTATAGAACTTTTAGAGGAGAACCTCAAGTTAAAAAAATTCAATGGGGGGCTTTGACGGGTCGTCAGGTCCCCCTTGCTATGCGCAACGAGATTTTGAGATACTTAGCCTATTGGCAAAAAAGAAGCAATGTAGCGATAGGCCGTATGCTAAAATGGATTTCCTTAACACCCAGTAAATATTACAATTGGCGCAAACGCCGCAGTCTGGAGAATCAGCATAATGCTTCTATTCCCAAAACACACTGGCTTTTGGCCTGGGAGATTGAAGCCATCATCAACTACCGCTTGCAGCACATAGATGAGGGCTATCGTCGCTTAACATATCAGATGTTAGATGAAGATATCGTTGCTGTTAGCGCTTCGTCGGTGTACCGGATTTTCAAGGCACATGGGCTGCTACTAAGTGCCTGGCGACACCAAAAGGCTAAGGGCAGTGGATTTCATCAGCCGAGCCGTCCTCATCGGCATTGGCACCTGGATATTTCTTATATCAATTTCAGGGGCACGTTTGTTTATTTGGCTGCTCTGATTGACGGCTATTCCAGGTATATCGTACATTTTGAAGTCAAATTATCCATAGAAGCACTGGATATTGAGATCATGCTGGAGCGAGCTCGTGAGAAATTCCCTGGGGTTGAGCCGGTACTGATCACCGATAATGGGTCTCAGTTTATTGCCAGAGAGTTCGGACTTTACCTTCAACAGGTCGGAATCACCCATAGAAAAACGAGGTTTTACTACCCTCAGTCAAATGGCAAGATTGAGCGATTTTTTCAGACCTGCAAAAATGAAGCAGTCAGGAAACAGAGTTACGTTAATTTGGAGGATTTGATTCAACAAATCTCCGAGTACATATCCTACTATAATAACAAGCGATTACACTCGGCGATTGGTTATATTGCTCCTGTTGACAAACTGCTTGGACGAGAGAACCTCATCTTTGAACAACGGCGGCAAAAGCTTGAGCAGGCAAAGAGAAATCGAGTATGTCAAAGAACAGATGCCATAGATTTTCCTGGCCCGACAGCAATGGCCATGCGAAGTGAGGAACAAAATCAAGGCCGAGCCGCCGCAGGCGGTGAGCCAAAAGGAAAGCCTTAATTTTGTCCGCAACGGAGCGTATCTTTTAAAGTCGGAACTGGAAAATTTATTAAACCAAAACTACTTTACTAAACTTTCACAAAATTAACACAGAGAAGTGATGCTAATTTTTTAAAAGACACTGGATTGAGAATTATAGATTTAGTAATGTTCATTGAAATATTATCAATTAAGTAAACATTGTAAAACCTCATCAACATGTTTATCATTTTTAAAATTTTTATAAACCCAAAGGATGAGAGACATGGTTACTTCATCAGCCAGGTTTCTACTGGACTCGCCAATGGTCGATATATTGGCTTTGATTCGTCTTAACAATCTACTAT
>WFQS01000708.1 GCA_015486915.1 Desulfobacteraceae bacterium | reverse complement strand
TGTGAAACAACGTGTAACTTTCATTTTTTGTCAGAATCTTTGATTCTTTGAGGTAAATCTGGGCCAATCCAGATCCCCATCATGGCGGTTTATAAGAAAGAGCTCACTTTTGACAAAGTAACTGATGCTCTTTTTATGTTCGTTGAGAGGCATCGTAGCGCAGTTCAGCCCGGCCTCATGGCCGTTATTTAAAGGATATTGAGAAGAAACCATATCAAAGTAAGTGTAAAAAAAGTGTAAAAAAGTTATGACCGTTTTTTAACCTCCAGCAGTTAATGATGCCATCCACATGGTTAAGGGAGAATAAAAGGAAATAATCAGGAGGTCAATGATTAATATCCCGAGAAATGGTAAAATTTTTCTGCTCACTTCAGCAAGGTTATTCTTTGAAATGGAACATGATACAATAAGACAGATTCCCATTGGCGGGGTGAGCATTCCAATTGCAAGATTTGTTACAACAATCACCCCGAGTTGAATTATATCAATGCCAAGAGACGGAACCATTGCCGTTATCATTGGAACAAGCAGGATCAATGCTGCAGTGGTTTCAACAAAGGTTCCTGCAATGAGCAGGACAAAATTGATCATGAGCAGCAGTATAACCGGATCAGAAGAGAAATTAAGCAGGGTTCCTGCAAGCCTGGCAGGAATATCTTCAATGGCAGCTATCCAGCTGAAAACCGATGCAGTTGCGATAATAAACATGACAACTGCTGATGTGACAGCACTGTCTGTGAACAGATAAAAGAGATCTTTAAAATGTATTTTCCGGTAAATAACCATGCCGGTAAAAAGTGCATAAACAACTGCAACTGCCGCTGATTCCGTTGCTGTAAAAATTCCGGAAAAAATACCTCCGAGAATAATAAAAGGTGCACCAAGAGCGATGAGACCCCTTTTAAAACTTAGAAACACTTTTTTTATGGAAAAAATTTCTGTTGATGCATATCCGTTTTTCCATGAAATCAGTGTGGTGACAAATATCAGAGAAAGTCCCACAAGTAAACCAGGTAAAACTCCTGCACTGAAAAGCCTGCCGATGGATGCCCCGGTTAAAAAACCAAAAATAATCATTGGAATGGAAGGAGGAATGATGACTCCGATGGAACCGCCCGAAGCCTGTACAGCCGCACTGAATCCGGAGTCATAACCTGAATTTTTCATGGCGGGAATTAAAACAGCACCCACAGCTGCCGTGTCTGCTGCAGCAGATCCTGAAATTCCGGCAAAAAACATTGCAGACACGATTGTAACGGCTGCAAGGCCGCCTGGAAGCCAACCCACAAGACTGTTGGCGAAATCGATCAGTCTGCGGCTTATACCTCCTTTTTCCATGAGTGTTCCAGTGAACATGAAAAGCGGAACAGCCATAAGGGGAAATGAATTTGTCCCGCCGTACATTCTCTGAATGACCATCATCAGAGAAAAATCACCCTGGATCAATATTGCCATGACCGATGCAAAACCTATGGCAATGGCAATGGGTGCGTTTACGGCAAACAGTACAAAAAGAGATAAAATAAGAATTTCACCTGTCATGGAGCTTTTTTTCCCGGTGCGGTTCCATGACAGCTGCCTGATGCATGCAAAGGGTAAGGATGCAGTCTTGTGCGTTTTTTTTCCGTGGTATGATTTCATGGAAATTATGATGCATTTCCGTCAATTCTGCAAGGCAGTGGACCATGAGAATGGCCCCGCTTACCGGTATGATACTTAAAATAATCCATTTGTGAATCTGGAGGGCAGGGGATATCTGGGAACGTACAAACCAGGCAAATTCTGTTCCGTAAATTACCATGACACCAAATAGCCCCATTGATGCTATGTGAACAACAAGTGTTGCAATAAAGCGCATCATGGGATTCATTTTTGAATAAAAGAAATCAACGCATGGGTTGGCCTTTCTGTAATAAGCTGTGGAAGCTCCAAGAAAGGTAAGCCATACGAGAATATTTTTGGCAAGTTCCCCGGACCAGAAAAGTGAATGGTTTAATGCATATCTGAAAAAAACCTGGACGGCAACAAGAACAGCCATTGTAAACCCAAGACTGAATAAGAGATATTCAACACAGAGATTGATTGAATCACTTGTTTTCTTTATTCTTTTAAAGACAGACATCATTAAGAACAACCATTATTTAACTGCATTTAAAATTTTCATCAGCATTTTATGAACCTCTGGCGCACTGTAAATATCCATATTTTTCAAATTGGCAACCTTTGCACGAAAAGCTGCTATATCTGGATGTTCCTCAACCCGCATGCCTTTTTCCTTTAAAAATTTTAATCTTTCGGCATTTTTTGTGCGGTTGTCTTTTCGCTGGAATACCGCAGCTTCATGCATGGCTTTTCTGATCATTTCAGCGTCTTTTTTATTCAATGTTTTCCACCATTTCAGGGAAGCAACATCGATGTGGCAGGAATAAACATGGCGGGTCAGTGTCATATATTTCTGGATTTCATAGAACTTATAAACCTTCATCACCCAGAGTGGATTTTCCTGCCCGTCAATAACTTTCTGCTCAAGTTCAGTATAAACAGGCCATGGCATGGGTGTTGGGTTGGCGCCGAGTGCCCGCCATATGGCTTTATGTATTGCTGAATTCATCACCCTTATCTTTAGATTTTTAAGGTCATCAGGTGTTTTTACAGGATGCCTGCTGTTTGTGAGATCCCTGAAACCGTTTTCGGAAAAGCTTAAACCTTTAAAACCATATTTTTCAAGTCCTTTTAGAATTTCATCGCCAATGGGTCCGTCAAGGATTCTGTCTGCCTCGGCGTTATTTTTAAACAGAAAAGGATAATTAATCACCCTTGTAACCGGATCAAATGTATCAAATGGACCTCCGGTTACAATGGCCATTTGAATCGTACCCATCTGAACCTGCTGGAGGATTTCAGTCTCATTGCCAAGGGACGCTGAATGGTAAATTTTAACCCTGAATTTTTTATTTGATGCTTTTTCAATAAGACTCTTGAATTTTTCAGCAACAATATTCTGTGCACTGCCAGGTTTGGTCACAACCCCAAGTTTGATTTTTACAGCGGCATATCCTGTACCTGCCAAACCAAAAAGCAAGGCTGTTAAAATAACAATGAATACAGATAATTTTTTCATTTTTAATTCTCCCTGAAATTCCATTAAATTATAATTTTATCTTTAAGTCTGCCTTCAGGCGGCAGTTTCAGGATATCTACTATTATTTTTACCGGATCTGCCCCCCCCAGGGCAGTTATGTGCGGCCGGCATTCAGCACTTCTTTTAAGACTTTATCTATATTGTCCATGGTGTATGGTTTTGCAATTAAACCTTTGAATCCATATTCAGCATAATCCGCCATTACAGGATCATCTGCATAACCGCTTGAAACAATTGCAACAGCTTCAGGATTAATGGCAAGAATATCTTTAACAGCTTCTTTTCCGCCCATTCCACCGGGTATGGTCAGATCCATTATGATAACGTCAAATGGCTTTTTAGATGCCATTGATTCCCTGTACATCTCGACAGCTATTTTTCCGTCTGAAGCCGTTTCAACTGAATAACCCTTTCTTTTAAGCATTTCAGAAGCAACCTCGCGTATCATCTCCTCATCATCCATTACAAGTATTTTTGCACTGCCATATACGCCATGGCTTTGGTTTTTTTTATGATCGTCATCGAATTTTTCTGCGGCATCATCTAAATGCCTGTCGGCAACTGCAGGCAGATAAAGAGTAAACTTTGTTCCATGGTGGGGTTTGGAATCGACTCCGATAAAACCATTGTGTTTACTGATAATGGAAAATACAATTGAAAGCCCGAGTCCGCTGCCGGTTTTTTTCGTCGTAAAATAAGGATCAAATATCCGGTCAAGGTTTTTTCTGTCTATACCTGTTCCTTCATCCCTTAAAATAATTTTCAGGTATGGCCCATGTTTTAAAGGCAGTTCTGTATTTTCTTCAATAAGAGCATTTTCAAAGCTTAAATATAAATGCCCGCCATTCGGCATGGCATGGACGGCATTTAATGTCAGATTTGACAATACCTGCTGAATCTGGGCTCTGTCACCTTTGACCATCCATAAGTTTTCCGGTATTTTAAACACAGGCTTTATGCAGCTGCCGGAAAGGTTAAACCTGATAACCTCATCAGCCAGTTTTTCAATTAAGAGATTTTTTTGTACAGGTGCTCCCCCCTTTGAAAAGGTGAGTAGTTGATTTGTAAGATCTCTTGTCCTGTTAATCGCATTTTCAGCTTTTTCAAGTGCCGCATATCCCGGGTTGTCCTTTGCAAGTTCCGATCTCGCAATGGAGATATTTCCAAACAGTCCTGTCATGATATTGTTGAAATCATGGGCAATGCCACCGGCAAGGGTGCCGATGCTGTTGAGCTGTTCCATCTTCTGCAGTTCTTTTTCGTGTCTTTTCTGTTTTGTGAGATCCGTTACAAACGCAAAGGAACTTATATTTTTTTCGCTTCTCGCAATCAAGGTTGTTGCATTGAAAAAAGCAGGGAAGTTTTCCCCGGTTTTCTTTTGAAGTGAAATTTCATAATTTCTGTGTAAACTGGTTTCAACTTTTGCTGTCTGCTCTTTAAAAATTTTATGATTTTCATCATCCACAAAGTCAAAGGGAGTCTTGCCTATGATCTCAGTCCTTGAGTATCCAAGCATACTGCACAGTGATTGGTTAACATCAACTATTTTATCTCCAAAATCCGTAAGCATAAAACCTTCGGAAGTTGCTTCAATGAGACGGCGATATTTTTCTTCACTTTTTTTCAGGGCATGTTCTGTTTTTTTTCGTTCACTGATGTCAATGGAGATCCCTCCGATATATTTTTTCCCGTCTGGCAGCACAATGGGAAACCTGTGGGTGAGGTAATATCTGTAATTCCCATCGGCATCGGGTCTATACTCTTCTGCCTCGTAACCGCCTTGTTTTAATACTGATTTGTCATATTCCGCTATACGTTCGGCAGCTTCCATGGGAAGCACCTCAAAAAGATTTTTTCCAATCCATGAGCCGGCATTGTGATGTTTTTTCATGTATTTATTTATAAATATAAATTTCAGATTTTCATCCTTGATAAACGCATCGGCAGAAAGATAATCCATAAAGGCAGAGAACGTTTCCCTTGTTTCACGCAGTTGTTCCAATATGTGATATTTTTGTGTCACATCCCTGAATACAAGCACTATACCCTGAATTACATTATTGCTGTCTTTAATGGGAGCTGCAGAGTCAGCTATCTGATATTTTTCACCGTGTTTTGATATAAGCATGGTATGATTTGCAAGGCCGGTAATTTTTCCTGTTTTAAGGACTTTGTCAACGGGATTTCCTACCGGTCTCAGGGTTTTGGAATTGACAATATTAAATATCAGGGGCAAGGGCTTCCCCATTGCCTTTTCATTATTCCATCCGGTAAGTTTTTCAGCCGCAGGATTCATACGGGTTATACTCCCTTTGATATCAGTTGCAATGACAGCATCTCCAATTGAATTTAAAGTGATTTTTAAATTTTTATGGCTTTCTGATAATTGTTTTGTCTTAAGAGCAACCTGCTTTTTAAGTGTAAAAACCCACAAAAAGGCAAAAAAGGATATTAAAATAAGGGGGATTATAATAATGAACAGGTATTTTAAAATTTTATGATAATTTAATCCTCTGTTTTCATAAACGCCAAACCATTTATCATAGATTTTATCATACAGGCCAGAGGTTTTTATTATGCTTAAGCCTTCATTTATTTTTGCCAGTAATTTTTTGTTTCCCTTTGCAACTGCAATACAATATTTTCTCTGGATAACGGGAGGACCTGTTGGTATTATATTTTTAATATTTTCTTTTTTAAGGATGATCATTCCCTGCAGTCTTGAAATAAGGGCGCAGTCTCCCTCACCTGAAGACAGAGCTTTCAGCACATCATTTACGGTGTCTTTTAAAATCAATTTATCGGTGATTTTATTTTCAATGAGATAATCATATCCAAGATCACTTTTCTCAACAATTATTCTTTTATTTTGTACATTTTTTAAAGATTTTATCTTTGAATTTTTACGGATAAACACTGCATAGGAGGCAATGAAATGGGGGGTGGAAAAATCAAATTTTTTCTCTCTTTCTTTTGTTTTAAACATGCCCATTAAAGCATCAATTTTTCTCTGCTTAAGTTCTTTTCGTACCTTGTGCCATGAGTCAAGTTCAATGTGGATTTTCATATCCATGGCCTTTGCAACGGCCTTCATGATATCAACGTTAAATCCATCGGGTAATTGTTTTTTGTTAAGATACTCAAAAGGCGGGTAATTATAATCGCCTTTAATTGTCAGGATTTTTGAATCCTTTGCAAAGGCAGCATTGCATAAAAATAGGAATATAAGGAAAAAACATAGTATGCAGATTGGTGGTCTGGTTTTTTTGTTCATTTTGTCTTCCCATGGATTAAACATATCTGCGCCAATTTTCTTTTTATAAGAAAGAGCTCATTTTGACAACGTCACAATTGCTTTTTCAATGTTCGTCAGAATCTTTGATTCTTTGAGGCTCAGCAGCGCAGTCCAGCTCGGCCTCATGGCCGTTTATATGAAAATGCTGCTCAAAGTGTCGACATCAGAGCCCCCTGTGGGTTATAGAGCCAGCCCATCTGAACACAAAGGCAATCAGGTATTTTGCCCTGTCGGGCGTTAAGAAGCGCAGGCTGTTTGAGGACATACTTGACCGCAGTTCCTGCGCTTTAGACCGGCAGGGTAAAATTCCCGCCGACTGTTCCGGGCTGGCTCTATAATCCACAGGGGGCGGCATTATGCCATTATCATTTCATAATTTGTCAGAATCTTTGATTCTTTGAGGTTGCTGGATTTTGATCCAGATCGGCCTCATTGCGGTTTTATATGGAATTGAGCATAAGAGTGATGGGCCTTGTCTCCTCGCTTTTTCCGGTGAATCTCACCGGTCCGGGTCTTCGGTAACAGTCAGCTGCCGGAGAAGCTGCAAGCCATTTTTCTCTCATGGCCTTGACCACCCTGAAAGCATTACCCTCGATATCCACAAGGGATTTTTCAATAACAAGGGTAAGCCTGCCCTTTCTTTCTTCAAGGTGCATAAGTCTTGCAATGGGGACTCCAAGGGGCTCCCATTTTGCAAAATCATCTTCTAGATTTTTTATAACTGCCATCTGGCCGGTGGCGTTTCCGGCAATGAGACTGAATGCTGTCAATCCAAGATTATAGGTGTAATTACAGTCAAATTTAGTGGGGTCACTCCCCCTGCCATCGTATCCATAGAAGTGTGTCTGTATTTTAAATTTCGGGACAGATTTTTTAAAGATATGCATCACAGGTTCAGGCACTTTTTCTCCCTCTTTGATAATACCAGCACTTACAAGGGCCTGGGTAAGTGTTTTTATTGATATAATGGATTCTTTGACCATGAGATAGCGCTGTAAATTATAATTTTTAAACAGGACATTGCCAAAAATATCAGGGTCAAGGCCCCCGTTTTCTAAAGTGAGCTTATAGTATTCGTCCTTAATTCCTGTTTTGTACAGTCCCTGTTCTTTTAATATATCAAGGTAATCCTTTACCATATCCATTATAATTTTTTCCGTTTTCACCTGGGAAAACTGGAAATTACCGTGGGTGTCCCTTTCAACGAGAAGTCCTTCCTGGAAAAACGATGGAAGGTCATTAAAGAGTTCATCATCTCTGGCATTCCAGATGGATGAGGCCCCTTTGTCGGTAATGCCCCTTGACAGCCTTCTTAAGTATTCAAGTTTTGATTCCAGATTTGGAAACGACGAATGAAAATCAAGGTCATGGGTGTGGTTGAAATCCCCGATTATTGTATTGAGTTTAATTATGAATATCTGGATCTCATTTATGAATTCAAGTACGCCTTCAGGTATGATCATAACCCCGTAGTTTTTCCCCTTGGATGCTCTTCTTACAATGGCATCACAGATCAGACGTGAAAGATGACGCAGGGTTATTCCATAGGCAGTATAATCAATTGTACCATTTTGTTTTGCCTTTTCAAGTCTTGATTTGTCAACATAATCTGCAAGATCTTCACCGATGAGAGTAAGATTTGCATGTGTCTGAAGTGATGTTTCAAGTGCAAGATGGCTTGCCACCCTGCCCATCACCTTGCACACATGCCAGTACTTGACATCGGAGCCTGCATCGGTGCATAAATTGCTTATGTTCTGGGCAAAGCTTCTTGCCGCACTGTGAAATCCAAATGAAACAGCACACAAGATTTCATTATCTTCTGTTTTAACCTGGATATCCCCGTCAATTGTCTTTGGAACTCCTATGACCTGTATATTATCTTTTTTAAATTCCTGGGCAAGGAATGCTGCATTTGTATTGGAATCGTCTCCTCCCACGATCACAAGTGCATCAAGCTTTAGTCTTTTGCAGGTTTCCCTTGCCAGATCTATTTTTTCCTTTGAATCGATCTTTGTTCTTCCTGTTTTTATCATTGTAAAACCACCCATATTCCTGTGGGCATCAACAAGGCTTTCGGTGATTTCAACGTACCTGTTTTCAAGAATGCCGTCCGGTCCCATTATAAAACCAAAAATTTTTGATTTGGGATTCGCTTTTTTGGCAGCATCAAAAATTCCGGCAATTACATTGTGGCCTCCGGGTGCTGGACCTCCTGAAAAGACAATTCCGATGTTTTGTCTTTTTAAAAACAACTCCTTATTGCGAAGTTCTTCATCGTTTTCAGGATTTTGGCCTGCAATAATTTTCTGTACATTATTTTTAATGATGTCAGGAAGGATTTTTTCAGTTTCTCTGTCATTTGTGAATTTGTATTTCGGCTGTTCTTTAAGCACGGTGAAACCATTTGTAAAAACCTGACATTTTTTGGGCATAAATGCCCTTCTTTCAATTGTTTCCCGGTTAATATCTGAAGTTACCCGCTGGGTTGTTGAATGGTTGAGAAGTGCTTCAATGTCTGTTTTATTTGAAAAATCCATACCCTTTGTTTTTCTCCATTAATTTAGGGAACTTCCAAAAAATAATTTACGCATCCTGTTTGCCCTTTTGCCCGTTTTCTCTGTTGTGATAACAGGCACATAGTTCGACTATGCACCTGTCATCACGCCTTGAAAACGAACAAAAGTACTGCACGATATACGTATATTATTT
>WFQS01000707.1 GCA_015486915.1 Desulfobacteraceae bacterium | reverse complement strand
TGCAGGAGAGTGCATTCTGTTGAAATCAAGCCCTGTTTCTCCCCATGCTTTTACTTTACTATTTTCAGTCATTTTTTTAAGGATGTCAAGTTTTTCCATGGAACAGGACTTTGAATCATGGGGGTGAACGCCCACTGATGCAAAAAGTTCATCGTGTTTTTCTGCAAGCTCCACAGCCCGTCCGGAGCTTTCAACATCAACACCCACAATCATCATAGCTCTTACATCTGCATCATATGCACTGTTCAGAACCTCATCATAATCTTCTTCAAAGCACTTGTCATTGATATGGCAATGGCTGTCAAATAATTTCATTTTTCCCTTCTCCGCCCCATGACGGTTATATACCTGATTTAAAAAGCTCTTCCGGCCTGCCTGCATCTATGTCAGGCCCTGGTGTATGCATGGTTGGAACCGTACCCTCTTTAAAGCATTCAAATCTGATTTTCTTTGTAGATTTGCCAGGGAGGAGCCCTGTTTCAGCATCAATTTTCGCAAACACTATGCCTTCGGGAACGTTAAATGTTCTTATGGGTTTACCGTCAAGTGCTTTTTTCATATAACCGAGCCAGATAGGACTTGCAGCCCTTGAACCGGTTTCTCCTTTACCAAGAGATTTTTCATTGTCATAACCCACCCAGACACCGGTGGTATACCTTGGCGTATAACCCAGAAACCAGGCATCATTGAGATTATTTGTTGTGCCTGTTTTTCCGGCGGCAGGTCTTTTAAGAGCTCTAACCCTCCACCCGGTTCCTGATTTCACAACACTTTCAAGGATATTTGTCATGATATAGGCAGTGGACATATCTATAACCTTCTGTCTGTTTATCTCGGATTTCTCCAGTACATTACCGTTCCTGTCTAATATTTTTGTTATGAATACAGGTTCAATTCTATATCCAAGATTGGAAAAAACAGAATATGCTTTTGTAAGTTCAAGAAGGGACACTCCCGAAGAACCAAGAGATATGGAAAGATCTCTGTTTATATTGGAATTTATGCCAAGTTTTCTTGCGTAATTTATCACATAATCTATTCCAATATCCTGAAGTATTTTAATTGTAACAACATTACGCGATTCAACAAGCGCATCCCTGAAAAGTGTTGGTCCATAAAATTTTTCTTTATAATTGTGAGGCTTCCATATAAAATTCCGTTTAGTGTCCTTAAAAACAACCGGAGAATCAATAATAACCGTTGCTGCAGTATATCCCTTGTCAAGTGCCGCAGAATAGATAACAGGTTTAAATGCGCTTCCAGGCTGTCGTCTTGACTGAATTGCACGGTTAAACTGGCTGTTCCTGTAATCCCTGCCGCCTATCATGGCTTTGACCTCTCCTGTCTCAGCATCAATACTTAAGAGTGCCGCCTGTACAAGGGGAGCCTGCTCAAGGGAAAAAAGCCAATTATTTTTTATCTGATCTTTTTTTACTGCCTTAACCTTGATAATATCGCCTGTTTTAAAAACCTTTCCAGGAGAACGAACCTTTTTTTCCCAATATGCCGTTTCAATGTCAGGTTTCCTTGCCCATGAGATATCAGCCACCGGAATAACACCGGTAACGCTGCCCACCCTGACCAGGGTATTTTTTTTATCATCGTCAATTTTAACTACAATACCTTTATAAATTTTACCTGGTTCCAGGGGGACATTCCCGATCTGGTCAGATATTTTTCTGCTTTCATCATCAATTTCAGATGGCAGAATATGTCCCAACGCTCCTCTGTATCCCTGACGTCTGTCCAGAGCTCTTAAGCCTTTCTTAATCTCTTTTCTCGCAATTTTCTGTAATTCTATATTCACAGCCGTATAAATTTTAAGTCCTTTTGTGTAGAGGGCCTCTTCCCCATATTTCTTTTCAATATATCTTCTCACATACTCAGTATAGCAGGGAACTTTCTCGATAAACCAGTTTTTCCTGGGTTTTATATCAAGTTTTGTATTAATTGCATGTGTTGCCTCTATATTTGTAATATACCCGTCCTGTCTCATTCGATTGAGAACGTATATCTGCCTCTGCTTTGCAAAATCCGGATGTTTAAATGGAGAATACCTTGTCGGAGCCTGGGGAAGCCCTGCAAGCATGGAGCATTCTGCAAGATTTAAGTCCTTTGCATGTTTACCGAAATAATTCTCCGCAGCAGATTCCACACCATAAGCTCCATGTCCAAGATAAATCTGATTTAGATAAAGGTATAGAATTTCATCTTTTGAAAGTTTTTTATCAATACGGTAGGCAAGAATTGCCTCTTTTAATTTCCTTTTATATTTTCGTTCAGGGCTTAAAAAAAATGACTTGGCAACCTGCTGGGTAATTGTACTTCCACCCTGAACAATTTCTCCTGCTTTGACATTTTTGACAAATGCCCTTAAAATACTTATGAGATCAATTCCCATGTGCTCCCTGAACCTTGAATCTTCCGCTGATATAAAAGCATTTTTTAAATTATCAGGCATTTCTGACAGAGGAATTACAATCCTTCTTTCCTTGTAGAATTCACCGATTTTCCTGCCGTCATCGGAATAAACATTTGTAACACATGCAGGCTTGTAATCATTTAAGGATGTAATTCTCGGAAGATCATGGCTTATATAAGAATACAATCCATAAATTCCTGCTGCGGAAAGCAGAACACCTGCTAAGCCAAGGATTATAATCCATTTAAGAATTGACAGGAAAATGGACCTTTTCTTTTTTTTGCCCCTTTTTTTTAAAATCTGGGATTTTGTTTTTTGTTTTGTCATAACGCCCTGTTTACCTGTACCGGAACTAAGGATCGAAAAGTTTATAAAAAAAATATAAAAAGCTTTGTACCAAAAAACATATAACAAAGCAAGAAACTTGCCAGGTATGTTGTTCCTGATATCACCCATGGATAC
>WFQS01000706.1 GCA_015486915.1 Desulfobacteraceae bacterium | reverse complement strand
GCAGAATTCCGGCCCATGTACAAGGCGCATTAAAGGTTGCATACTCAACGTATTCGGCCTTTGATGCAACGAAGTAGATGGGCCGGAAGACAAGCAATCTCGTTCAACTTATAAAATTTTCGATCCTTAGCAGGAGTTTCATATAAAACTACTGCGTATATACTTAAATGTATGCCTTTGATTAAAATTTTATTTTTATCAGGGTTTTGACAGAAAAAAAAATTTTCGTTCATTCACCGACTATTAATTTAAGGATATGAATAAAACAATGCATAAACTTTTAAATGAAACCGATGGAAAAAAAATAATGCTCCTCGGCAATGAAGCCATTGCAAGAGGTGCCATTGAAGCCGGAGTTGCATTTGCCACGACCTATCCCGGGACACCTTCTTCAGAAATTTCAACGAATCTGTTTCAGGTCTCCCTTGAAACAGATCTGTATTTTGAGTACAGCACTAACGAAAAAGTTTCACTTGAGGTTGCTGCGGCTGCTGCCAACTCAGGCCTTCGCACCATGTGCATGATGAAGCACGTAGGCTTAAATGTTGCAGCAGATCCCTTGATGACCCTTGCATACGTCGGTGTAAAAGCAGGCCTTGTCATACTAACTGCAGATGATCCCTTTATGTTTTCCAGCCAGAATGAACAGGATAACAGATACTATGGAAAACTTGCGGGTATTCCTGTAATGGAGCCGTCATCCGTTGCCGAGGCCAAGGAGATGACAATTGCGGCCTTCAAGCTTTCTGAAACACTGCATGAACCTGTTCTTTTAAGGACAACAACAAGAATTAACCATTCCAGTGCATTTGTAAGCTTTGGAAAAGCTGAAAAAGTTAAAACAAAAGGTGATTTTAAAAAGGATCCGTTTAACCAGGTGCCGGTTCCCGCAGTTGCAAGGAAACTTCATGTAAAGCTTTTAGAAAACCTTGCAGAGGCTGAAAAAATATCCGAAACTTCAGAACATAATTTTATCACAGGATCAGGCCCTTTTGGAATTATATGCAACGGAGTCAGTTATCTTTACGCAACAGATGCTGTGAAAGAGCTTGGCATAGTTGAAAAAACAAAAGTATTACGTATCGGTCTTTCCCACCCAATGCCGGAAAAGATGATCATTGAATTTGCAAAAGGATGTGATAAAATTCTTATTATTGAAGAGGGCGAGCCTTTTATGGAAGAAAAAGTAAAATCCATTCTCCAGGAACAGGGCATTGTTATTCCTGTCCATGGTAAAGGTGAAAACTTTTTCTCCCGCCTTTATGAATTTGACCCTGCCATGGTAAAAAAAGTGGCCGCAGATTATTTTGGTATTGATTATTCTCCATCAATTCCCGTTGATACATCAAAACTTCCTGAAATTCCCCAACGTCCGCCAAACCTCTGCGCAGGATGTTCACACAGGGCAACTTTTTATGAAGTTAAAAAAGCTGCACAGGAAATGGATACAATCTGTCCAACTGACATCGGATGCTATACTTTGGGATTTCTTCCCCCCCTCGGCATGGGAGATTTTCTCATATGCATGGGTGCTTCGGTGAGCAGTTCATGCGGTTTTTCAAAGGCAACCGATAAAAAGGTAATTTCTTTTATAGGAGATTCCACTTTTTTCCATTCGGGGATGACAGGACTCGTCAATGCAGTATTTAACAACCACAATTTCACCCTTGTGATCCTTGACAACAGCATCACCGCCATGACCGGACATCAGCCAAACCCCGGGGTTGACATGGAGAAGATGAATCTTACCGGATACAACAGGGTTTCCATAGAAAAAATAGTCAGGGCAATCGGAGTTGAACATGTTACAATAATAAAACCATTCAAGGTGAAAAAAAGTATTGCCGCCATTAAAGAAGCACTCGAATTCAAGGGCGTTTCAGTAATTATCTCCCAGCAGATCTGCATGCTCTATGCAAAGAGCCTGAAAGTTCTCAACCCAAGGCCTTTTAAAATAAGCGACAGGTGTAAAAACCACAGGGACTGCATAAACGAGATAGCATGCCCGTCATTCTATATAAAAGACGAAAGGGTAAATATAGATCCCGACACCTGCGTGGGATGTGCACTATGCGCCCAGGTATGCCCGGAAAATGCAATTGTGCCTTTAAAAAAATAAAATAACCGGATCTGCTTCAAGGCAGTTATAAAAAAAAGCTCCATTTTGACAAAGTAACAAATATTTTTTCTATGTTCGTCAAAATCTATGATTTTTAGAGGCGCTGTAACGCAGTTCCGATCTGCCTCATGGCAGTTATACTGAAATAATATTTTAGGATTAAAGAATAAGGATATGATATCATGGATATAACAAGGTTAATTATTGTGGCTGTCGGCGGTCAGGGAAATCTTCTTGCATCAAAGGTACTGGGTGAAGCAGCCCTTATTTCCGATATTCCTGTGCGCATGAGTGAAATACATGGAATGGCACAGCGGGGAGGTGTTGTTGAATCGGCAATGGTCTTTGGTGATGCAGAAAGCCCCATTATTTCAAATGGAGAGGCTGATGTTCTTTTGGGATTTGAGCCTTCCGAAACATTAAGGGCAATGAACAAATGCAGTAAAGATACAAGGGTAATTACAAACCTTTCCCCCCTGCCTCCCTTTACCGTGGCAATCGGCAATGGAGTTTATCCTGAAATTGAAGACATTAAAACCCTGATCAAAGAACGTACAAAAGATCTGATAGCTTTTGACGCATTGCAACTTGCAAAACAGGCAGGCAGCCCCATGACAATGAATATTGTGCTTGTTGGAGCACTTATAAAAAGCGGTGTCCTTCCCATTTCAAGAAAAAGTGTTGAACAGGCCATAAAGTCCAAAACCAAAAAAGCCTTTACAGAGATGAACCTTAAGGCCTTTGATTTTGGATTCCAGGCTGCTGCATAAAGCAAATAAAAATGATTAAAAGCATTCTTGACAATGATTTATACAAATTTACCATGCAGCAGGCAGTCCACATGCTCTATCCAAGGGTGGACGTTGAATATATTTTTATAAACAGGGCGCATTCGGCTTTTCCACAGGGATTTGTGGAAAAGCTGAAAAACGAAGTCGTAAAAATGGCAAATCTTGCCTTAACAAAGGAGGAAAAAAAGTATTTAAGTAACACCTGCTATTTCATGACACCGGTTTATCTTGATTTTCTTGAGCATTACAGGTTTAATC
>WFQS01000705.1 GCA_015486915.1 Desulfobacteraceae bacterium | reverse complement strand
TTCTTGAGCAGGTTTCCCTGTCAGTCATCCAGATCAATAAAAGATTTTCTTTGGGGATCTTTCTTTTTTTCATGTAAAACATGGCAAGGCCGACGCTATCGGCGGCATTTCGATTGGCAAGTACCATTACCTCATCCGGCTCAATGGCGCAGGCGTAATGAACACTTATTCCGAAAAAGGACATAATCATTACAAAACAGATCATTATACTTGATATACTTGATTTTTTCATTACCTATCGTACGTCCATGCTGTGCCGTGGAAATTTATCAGGAACGGTAATGATTTTTTTCCTGACCACAAATATATCTTTATTATTTTCAGTATTGTCCTGTAATTTTTTTGCTGCAGGTCTGTCAGATGTCCCGGAATGTTTTCCAAAGGAATTTGAAACCGTTTCAGTAATTTTGTTTTTTGAAGACAGAAAATTCTTATGTGATAGTGATATAAAATATTTAAATTTATTGGGAAAAATGAAATAAAATACAAGTATGCACACAAATACCACAGCCATTCCATAGACAATAAAAGAATTGGCTTTTCTTTTTTTGCCTTCATACGGTTTATGCGATGGTGTTCTGGTGGCTGGTCTCAACACCGGGGCAGGCTTCTGACGATCATCCGCAAAACCGTTAATATCACGGTTTCGGACATGGGCCGGTATTTTCAGCTCTTTTGCACATTCTCTCACAATGGGACCGTTGATCGTTTTATTCTTTTGTACATATCCCGATAAAAGTGAATGATCACATAGGATATTGATCCGCCTTGGAAATCCGCCTGAATACATGAAAATCTCCTGAACGGCAGATGTGTCAAAAATTTCTCTGGTGGTGCCGGCGACCTTGAGCCGGTGTTTAATATACTGGGCAGTTTCATCCGGTGTAAGCGGATCAAGATTGTAATTTAATGTCAGACGCTGCCTTACAGCCCTGTTCTGCTGGCGGTTGAGAATTTCATTGAATTCATTCTGCCCCACAAAAAAAATATTAATAAGTTTTGTATCGGGTTTTTCAATATTGGATAGCAGGCGGATCTCTTCCAGCATTTCCTGAGTGAGGAGCTGGGCTTCATCAATGATAAGCAATACCTTCTTATTATTGGCATTTGCGTCCATTAAAAATTGTCTGAAATGAACAAGGAATTTTCCCTTTGTGTTAAATTCAATGTCCATGCCGAATGCTGCTGCAACATAATTCAGCAGATCCATTTTTTCAAGGCTTGGATCCGGCACTGAGGTGCATATAATGTCATCGCTTAAGCTTTGAATCAAAGTGTTGATCAAAGAGGTTTTGCCTGTTCCTACATCACCGGTTAAAAGCAGGAATCCTTTATTGTCAAGTATGCCGTATCTTAATGTGGCCAGAGCTTCCTTGTGCTTTTCACCAAACCACATAAATGCAGGATCAGAGCTTATCTGGAAAGGTTTTAAATGGAGGTTGTAAAATGAAGTATACATAGTTTTATATTTTTTTTACATGAAATTCCTTTAAAATCCTTTAAACATAAGAGTTTCATGCTTTGTTGCGGCTTAAGCAGGTCTTTTCCGCCAGGGCTTTGAAAGCCATAAGAAAGAGTTTAAATTGAGTAAGTCTATTTCATCTTTTGTATACGGGCCCGGCATACGGGTCCGGCACATGCGTGAACTTACGGGGGTGAAAGTCTTCTGACCGTAAGTTTTTAACATACGAATCTGTTAACATAAGTATGGACTGAAAGCAAGGTGAAAACTTGCCGGTATTGCCAATGCAGCCTTCGACAGGTTTCGTGTGGTTTATTATCCCCATATGCTGGTTCATCTCTCAAATAAAATTCCTGTATAGCCCACAAAACTTTCACCCGGACTTTTTTCATAACTTGTGGTGTAGTCAATTTCCGTTGCCCTGACTGCCCCAAGTTTTTTTGCAGCAGAAGCCGCCGCTGCAACAGCTCCGGAACAGCAGATATTATGATTTTCAAGTCCCTCGGAGATGATGGCCGAAGGTTCCATGGATTTTATGGCGTTAACGGCTTTTCTGTCATTGTCATTTACCACCCAGTCAATTGCTTTTCTGCCGCTGCCTGCAGGTGTGAAGCCATAGTTCATTCCATAATGTGTAAGATCCGTTGATCCAAGCACACATATATGCAGACCAAGCTTTTCTGCAGATCTAACCGCTGATATTCCGATTTGTTCCGCAGCAGGGGAAGGCGGTACTCCAACGGGAACAATGAAGGTTTCAGGAAAAAAATATTTTATGAACGGAAGCTGGAGTTCAATGGTGTTTTCATCGGGGAAAGAAAAAGGATCAAGGACGTTCATTCCTGCAGTTTCAGACATGGCTTCTGCAAGTTTTGCGTGTATTTCAAGATCTCCGAGAGGAGTTTCCCATGCGCCATCTGCAAGTATGCACGGACTTGACTGCAGGTGCATGTGCATGCCGAAAATAACAAAAACATCAAATGGCTTTAAAGGTGACTGCAGTGCATTGATAACCCTGCAGGCAAGTGATCCTGAAAAATACCAGCCTGCATGGGGCACAATCCCACCTGTAAAATTTTTATTTAAATGCTGTTTGTCTTCCTTGAGAAATTGTTTTATCTGACTTTTGCATTCATCCAGGTTTCCAGGATACCATGAGCCTGCAAAGGCAGCTTTTTTTCTTTCCATAAAAACACCTCCGTTTTTTTATAAGAAAGAACTCATTTTTGACAGAGTACAAATGCTCTTTCTATGTTCGTCAAAATATCTGATTTTTTGAGGTGCAGAAGCGCAGTCCAGCAGCCTTAGACAGAAAACTTTAAATTTTTGATTTAACCTGGGCTTCAATCCATTTTATCCATGGATCAAGGCCATCTTCTGTTTTTGCAGACAGTTCAAATACCGGAATACCGGGATGAACGTTTTTAATATTGTCCACGGCTTCCTCCAGATTGTAGTCAAGATAGGGAAGAAGATCAGTTTTATTTAAAATTGCCGCATCTGCAACCCGAAACATCAGGGGGTATTTCAAAGGTTTGTCTTCGCCTTCGGTTACGCTTAACACAACTGCTCTTTTATCCTCTCCGATGTCAAATTCAGCGGGACATACAAGATTTCCTATATTTTCCACTATTAAAAGATCAATATTATCGAGGTCAAGTTGTTTTGCGGATTTATTTATCAGATGGGCTGCAAGATGGCAGTCTCCTCCGAATTTGTCTGTATTTATCTGAACAACGGAAGCGCCTGTTACTTCAAGCCGGTCAGCATCATTTCTTGTGCATATGTCACCGACGATGATTCCGGTTTTTATTTCAGGCATGATTCTGGTAAGCGTTCTGCACAGGGTTTCTGTCTTTCCAGAGCCGGGGGAGCTCATCATGTTAAGGACAAAAACATTTTTTTCCTTAAAATACTTTCTGTTGGCATCGGCCATATTATCGTTTGCTTCAAGAACATTTTTCTGAACATCAATTTCCATTTCTTTCTCCGGTTAAAAGTTTACGTTTGGGATTAAGCCGTCATGGAGGTAGATCTGATTCTGCCCATTCATCTCTCTGTTTTGCTGTGAGGAGTTGTCAGG
>WFQS01000704.1 GCA_015486915.1 Desulfobacteraceae bacterium | reverse complement strand
TGCCTGCACCGAGCACACAGGGAAGTGACAGTTCATAAACATCTCTTATACCGCCTTCCCTTTCGCTTTCAACGATCACTTTATTATCTTTCATGGAAAATTTTACTATATTTGCTGCAACAGGAAAACCAAAAGCTTTTCCAATACGAAACATTGTCTGCATGCCAACGTCATCTATGGATTCACGGCCCGTGAAAATGATCCCGGGTTCACCGTCATCTTCAATGGCAGCCTTTAATGCCTTTGCCGTTGTGATATAATCGTGTTCTGCTGTTTCTGCTGTTATCAGAATACTGCGGTCTGCGCCCATCTCCATTGCAGATCTCAGGGTTTTTTCAGCATCGTCTGTTCCAAGACATACTGCCACAACTTCAGAATTTTTCAGGTTTTTTTTTAACTTAACAGCCTCTGTTACAGCATGTTCATCATAGGGATTTATAAGACAAGGTACGGATTGATCTATTGAATTCTTTCCTGAAATTACAATATTTGCAGCAGAATCAGGCACATGCTTTACACAAACATAAATTTGCATGGGTAAGGTCCTCAATGGCAGTATTATAATTAAGGGAACTTCCAGAAAATAATTTACGCATCCTGTTTGCCCTTTTGCCCGTTTTCTCTGTTGTGATAACAGGCACATAGTTCGACTATGCACCTGTCATCACGCCTTGAAAACGAACAAAAGTACTGCACGATATACGTATATTATTTTCTTCCAGTTCCCTAAGACTCAAATTTCAATCCTAAAAACACTCAAACAATTCCTTAAGCTTAATATTTCCCTTTTTTGCACCAGAAAAAAATTAAACATATTACCAGGATTTCCTTATAACCGCCATGAGGCAGAGCTGAACTGAGTTTTAAAAAACCGCAAAATTAACTTGACATGCTAAAGGATAACGATATACTTGTAAATACAAGTTAAGACAGGTAAGCCATATACGATAATATGGGTGGTAATAACAGGGTTGAGTTAAAATTTTTACAACAGGACTTAAAAAATGTGGGCAGAAGTTAATTTAACATCCACAGAATATTCTTTGCAGGAGGAGATATTATGGCAGAAATTTTCCTTGATAAAAAACAAATAACAAGGGATGATTTAATAGCTGTTGCCCGCTATAATGTTCCGGCAGGCTTTTCTTCTGAGGGCGAAAAGCGTGTTGAGAAAACAAGTTCCTTAATCCACAGATGGATTGCGGAAAAAAAAATTATTTATGGCATTACCACGGGATTTGGTGCTCTGTGCAATGTCACAATACCTGAACAGGACACAAAACAGCTTCAGAAAAACATCCTCATGAGCCATGCAGCAGGTGTTGGTGATCCCCTGCCCCATGATGTGGTCAGGGCAGTTATGGCATTAAGGATTCATGATCTTTTTCTTGGATATTCCGGATGCCGCATTAAAACCATTCTCCACATGCTCACCCTTCTCAATGAACATGTTACCCCTGTTATCCCTGAAAAAGGTTCAGTTGGTGCAAGCGGAGATCTTGCTCCAACTGCCCACCTCGGCCTTGTGCTCATCGGCAGGGGAGAAGCTTTTTATAAAGGAAAACGAATGCCGGGCAGCAAAGCACTGAAACAGATAGGTCTTGAGCCCCTTCAGCTTGAAGCAGGAGAAGGTCTTGCCCTTATTAACGGCACCCAGGTGATGACAGCCATTGGACTGCTTGTTGTAAATGATGCGGTCCGGCTTTCAAAGACTGCTGATATCGCATGCGCCATGAGTCTTGAAGTGCTGATGGGGAGCAACAGTGAATTTGATCCAAGAATTCACCAGGTCCGTCCCCATCCGGGCCAGATTGACACTGCAGACAATATTTTGAAACTGATCCGGGAAAGCGAAATTGTTGAGTCCCACAAAGGATGTGCAAGGGTTCAGGATGCCTACACTCTGCGCTGTTCTCCACAGATCCACGGAGCAAGCAAGGATGCCGTTGCCCATGCCATGCGTGTTATTGATATTGAAATCAATTCAACAACCACTAATCCCTTGATTTTTTCCGATACTGAAGAGGTCCGCCTTGGAGGAAATTTTCACGGTCAGCCCATTGCCATGGCTGCCGATTACCTTTCCATGGGTATTGCAGAACTTGGCAGCGTATCTGAACGGCGCATCGAACGTCTTGTGAATCCCCAGCTCAGTGATCTTCCGGCATTTCTCGTTAAAAACGGAGGGCTTAATTCAGGCTATATGATCGGCCAGTACGTTGCAGCTGCCCTTGTATCTGAAAATAAAGTCCTTAGCCATCCCGCCTGTGTTGATTCCATTCCTACATCGGCAAACAAGGAGGATCATGTCAGCATGGGTACCATTGCAGTCCGTCAGACCCGTTCCATTCTTGAAAATGTGGAAAATGTTGTGGCCATTGAACTTTTATGTGCCGCCCAGGCCTATGATCTTGTAACAGAAAATAAACCTATGAAGGCAGGTGTTGGCACAAGGGCCGCCTATGGGGTAATCCGAGATCACATACCCTATTTTGATAAAGACAGAGATCTTTATCTTGATATTGAAGCCATGGTAAAGATACTGAGAAGCGGAGAAATAATTAAGGCTGTTGAAAAAGCAGCAGGCCCTTTAAAAGGAATATAATTTTATAAATGATACTGAAAGCTCCCAAGGCATTGTACGAACAGGTAAAAGACCATATCATTGATAATATTAAATCGGGAAAATGGGCTGCTGACACCCGTATCCCCTCTGAAAATCAGCTTGCAAAAGAGTTATCCATCTCCAGAATGACTGTGAACAGGGCGCTTCGTGAACTTTCAGATGCAGGTCATCTTTTAAGAATCCAGGGTGTTGGAACATACGTGGCACAGCCAAAACCCATGACAGCCCTGTTTGAAATAACAAGTATTGATGAGGAGATTAAAAAAAGCGGCGGTGTTCATTCATCTGTTGTCCATCTTCTTCAAAATGAAAAGGCCAATCCTGAAACTGCCTCTGCCATGCATATTATGCCTGGAGAATCTGTTTATCATTCCATTGTTGTACACAGAAACAGAAAAACACCTGTAATGCTTGAGGATCGCTATGTTAACCCCTTGTCAGCCCCTGATTATCTTAAACAGGACTTTACAACCATGACTCCTTCAAATTACCTTATGAATGTTACACCTTTAAGGGATGTAGAACATATTGTGGAAGCAGTACTGCCGGAAGCCAGGGTAATTAAACTGCTTAAAATATCTTCTGCTGAACCCTGCCTTGTTCTGCACCGT
>WFQS01000703.1 GCA_015486915.1 Desulfobacteraceae bacterium | reverse complement strand
CCCCGGTTCGATCCCGTGACGGCCCACCATTTAAAATCAAGGCTGACAGGCTTTTCCGCTTGTCAGCCTTTTTTTTAAAACCTCTTCAAACTGCGTCAAACTGGAGTTTTTTGCAGGGCATTTGCAGGGAATTTTGCAGGGAATTTTGCAGGGAATTTTGCAGGGACTTTTTACGCTTTAATTATCCATCTTTATTGTCCTTTTTATTCCCTGCCCATTACCTGTTTATTGCCCGTTTATTATTTAATTATGGTCGGTTAATATCCTGATTATTGCCCGGTTATTTTGGTGGAGGGTACATGCCGGCAGCGGTTTTGTCAATTAAATCCGGCAGAACTTTTTCAAGAGTGTCCCATGTTTCTTTTGCTCCGCCGGTCGTGATTTCACCACCAGTTTGAAAAACTTGTTTAACGGCCTCATGTACGTATTGTTTTTTTTCTTTTCCGGATTTTTTCTTTTTTGAGAAAAAAAACTCTGCGAAGCTTACCAGGGCTTCGATCAACGGTTCTGCGTTTAAAACTTCTTTTTGCCAGCCCATTTTTTTGTTCCTCCTTTTTTTATGCTGTTTTTTGCAACGGCATATTGTTTTCAGGTTGCTCAATTAAAATTTGTTTCAAGTCCTTGCGCTCTTCCGGACCTGTTAGAAAATTTTTCCCTGGCAAATTATAATCTTTCCGGGTTTTCCATTCGGCCTGCTTGCCGGAATTCCAGTTGCCGACTGGCCTGAGATAACCAACAACCCTGGAATACACATCACAGGGTTGGAAATTTCTAAGCGTCGGGTCCTTGGCGTAACATTTATCACATTTACAGAAAATACCGGCATCAGGGAGATATAAAGCTCCGCCTGAAACTGTTATTTTTCCATCATCTGCGAGATCGGCTTTGATTGTAACGGGTGTTTTGCAGTCGTGGCAATCACCTTTAAATTCAATCTTGTTTGATTTTGCTTCTTTAAAATAATGCCCTAAATCTTTAAAATGTGTTTCACTTTCCATAAATTATTTTCCTTAATTTACTGTTAAAAATTTTAAGCCTCATCTGTTTGACCGAGAAATTTGTTAATAGAAAAATAACATTCTGCATTAAGAGGCAAATCTGTTCCTATTGAACTGTCATAACTTGCCTGAAAAGATAAAATTCTTTTCCCGGAATCTGAGCTCCCAAAAATTGCAAGATCATTTCCCTTCAATACCCAGGTGAGAGAAGTTAATAGGCACTTATCAAAAGAACGATCGTTTATAATCTGCCCGGCCATGTTCATTAACTGCCATTTTGCATTAGACAGCTGGATAAAGGAGAGGCTATCCCCATTCTCATCAGTGGGGGCAACCTCTACAACGGCAGTCCCTTTTTCACGAGGTTTTATTTTAATAATCTGCATAATACTCTGCCTTTAATCAGGAAAAAGTAATGGCGAGGTCAATAGTCCATGTCTGACCACTTGCTTTTGTTCCCTGATCATCAACCTTCCGGTTTAAATTAACAGCTGAATCATCGGTTCCATTTGCAATTGTGAACTCTTGCCACGCATAATTGGCATCCGTTCCCGTAAAAACAGACCTAAAAGTAATGGTCTGCCCAGAAATAGAAGGATAGCCGTTTTCCATTGCTTTATACAATTTATTTGTTGAGGCCTGCAGCCCGGTCTGAGTTGCAGCAGCGATTGTTGTGGAATCACCTACACCAAGATGAGCAGTTGCGTTTGAAAATGCAGTTGCTGCTCCACCTGAAAGAAGGAGGAGATGCTCTCCTATTCCCTCGTTTAACATGACATTTCCTTCAAAAACTGACTTACCAGGAAGAATTTTCCCTTCTGCATCCATAATTGTTTTTGAAAGCTTTCCTGCAAGAAAATCCTGCTCGTTTCTGTACCTACGAATTGTCCATTTTTTCTTCATTGTCATTGTGTCTTTAATCATTTTTGTATCTCCTATTTTATAGTAAAATCAACTCCAGGAGTTTTCATGTTAAAATCAGCCCCCGGAATTTTCATGTTAAAAGTTATTGAAACTTTGCCTTTTGGTAATAAATCTAAGTTTGCAGACAAAACTGTTTCTGAACTTAACGATATATCAGATACAGACAGGCT
>WFQS01000702.1 GCA_015486915.1 Desulfobacteraceae bacterium | reverse complement strand
GCTAAGGGGCAGACTTGTCTGGTGTGTCAAAAATCTGCCCGGTGCATCTGCATTCAGGCGGGATCTGTCAAAAATTGAATCAAAAACCCAGGCCCTGCAATTGATCAGTGATTATGAAAATATTGTTATTGAAAAACAATCCATGGGTATGGAACCTGAATTCTAAGCACAGACTGCATGTGAAATGAATATAAAAAAAGCAAAATCGGACTTTTTAAGAGCTTATCAAAGAGATATTTTCAATATTATAATTCAGCCTCTGCTGACTCATACGCCTCATCAAGTCTTTTTTTCAGATAATTCAATTTGTCATAGTCATATTCGTCAAGGTCAAAACAATACCCGTCTTCTCCAAGAAGCCCATCCGGAATAAGATCTCCGAGTTCTTCAGGGTCATTGATCATTTCTCCGTAAAAACAGACGGAAAGCCATCTTGCTTCGGGATCATCATCTATCACATCTGCCATTGCAAAAAGGGATCGTTTTTTCTGATTTTTGTGTACTGGCCGAAGGGAATAGGTGATTCCGGGCCTTGCATTAAATTCAATTGAAATATCATCCATTTTTAAAATATGGTCAGATATTTCCTTAAACGCCTTTTTTATTCCCGATTCATTATCTTTCCATTGTTCAATGAATAGTTTAAGATTTTCCATATATAAAGTCCTTTTAGTGTCTCTCAATCAAACAAGCGGAGAATGAACGGCAAGAAGCATCCCGTAACCGCCCTGAATATTTTTTGTGTTATAGATTCCATGATGGGCCAGGATAAGCTGTACTTCGTAGGATCTCGGCCCTGAACCGCAGAGCAGGCACAATGGTTCATCCCTGGGAACTTCATCAACTCTGTCTCTGAATTCATCCTGGGGGATATTAATCCACCGGTCTCCATATTTTTCTACAAAAGGTTCTGCCTGTATTGCGCTTCTGATATCCAATACCCTGACTTTTCCTTCTTCAAATTCTTTTAAAAAATCAATTGGATCAATGGGTATATGACTGCCTTTAATTGTATTGTCAAGAGTATTTCCCGCATTATTGATGATATCCATGGCAGAAGCATACGGGGGTGAATATCCGGCCTCAAGTGTACATATATCACTGACCACAGCGTTAAACTGAAGCATCACAGCAACGGCATCAACCCTTGCTTTCACAGCATCTCCCTGGGGGCCTGCCGCCTCAATGCCAAGAATTCTTTTTGTGCTTCTGTCCGCGATTATTTTAATATACATGAATCCGGAATCGGGATAAAAATGTGCCCTGTCATGCTGGGCTACAATTGCATAAACAGGATCAAAGCCCGCATCCCCGGCCTGTTTAAATGTAAGCCCCGCCTTTGCAACACCAAGATCAAAAACTTTTAAACAGAAAGTTCCCACACTGCCCTTGAAATGATCACATCCTCCCTTGATATTTGTTGCGATAATACGTCCCTGCCGGTTTGCAAGGGAACCCAGGGGCATCAGGACAGTCTGCCCGCTCACAAGGTTAATGATTTCTGCACAGTCCCCTCCTGCATATATGTCAGGATCAGTTGTACGCATGCATTGATCAACAAGAATTCCTTTATTTCTTCCAATGGCAAGACCAGCATCTGCAGCAAGCTTTGAATTCGGCCTGACCCCGGCGGCAAGGATAACAAGATCACATGGTATATTGCCCGTTGTAGTATCAACGGACTGCACCCCTGTTTCAGAATCCCCGTTTATGCTGACAACTTTTTCTGCGACCATGACTTTTACATCATTGTCTCTTAATTGTTTTTCCACCACCCTGGCAAGATTTCTGCCAAGGGCTTGGGGAAGAACATGGTCGGCCATCTCTATAATTGTGGTATCAATACCCCAGAGATCGGTTAACGCCTCGGCCATTTCAATTCCAATTGCCCCGGCACCTATTACAACGGCATTTTCAGCTTTTCCCTTTGATATAATGTCTTTAATTGCCTTTGCATTATGAAGATTTGAAACAGTAAATACCCCGGGAAGATCTGATCCTGGAAAAGGAGGTCTTACAGGAGTTGCTCCGGTTGCAATAACAAGTTTGTCATACTCAATTTCACCTGTTGACCCATCCTTTATATGGCAGACGGCAAGTTTCTTGTTTTTCCTGTCTATTGCCGTAACCTCAACTTCAGTTATTACATCAACTCTTTTATCGGTTTTAAAAAATTTTTTATCCCTTTTAGCATGGGCAATGGTTGAATAAAGACCTTCAAGGTCTGCTACATCTCCTCCAACATAATATGGTATGCCGCATCCTCCATATGATACAAGGTTATCCCTGTCAATCATGGTAATTTCTGCTTTAGGGTCAAGACGGGCCAGTCTGCAGGCAACTTTAGGACCAAGAGCTACGGCTCCTATGATAACAATACGTTCAGGCATTTTTTTCCTCTCAAATGTTTTAGGATCGAAAATTTTATAAGTTGAACGAGATTGCTTGTCTTCCGGCCCATCTACTTCGTTGCATCAAAGGCCGAATACGTTGAGTATGCAACCTTTAATGCGCCTTGTACATGGGCCGGAATTCTGCGCTATTTCTGTTCAACTTAT
>WFQS01000701.1 GCA_015486915.1 Desulfobacteraceae bacterium | reverse complement strand
TGATAATAACATTAAGGCTTCCTGAAACAAGGGCTGCCTTCATAAATGCAACACCACAGCCAACATCGGAAATTGCGATCATTGTGCCGATTTGGCCCATTCTCTCATGGATTTTTATACCTGCAAAAGCTTTGCGCATAATTTCCATGGGAACGGAACACGCTGTTTTACAACAGTCTTCCATTGTTTTCTGTTTAAATTCAATTTCTTCAGGAGTGCTCCTTGGCAGTCCGTAGGCCTTGGACAGGGGCTCAAAAACTTCAGCATCCTTGTCAACAAGGCTTTCCAGTTCAGCGATAATTTTTACACCTTTTTCAAGAAGATCTTTGACCTCTTCTTCCACATCGGCATATTTTTTTTTCCCCACGGTAAGGTTTCCAACCATGTTGGAAAGAGCCATTCCAATGGCGCCTCCCATTGCAGCAGCTCCTCCTCCACCCGGGACAGGGGCCTTTGAGGCCAGGACTTCGTTGAAACCTTTACAGGATTTATCCAGCATTGACATTTTAGCGGTCCTCCTTTTATGATTGTTTTAAAATTAGAACGGAAATAAACATTTTTCAAAGGTTGAACTAACGGCCATGAGGCCGATCTGGATTCTCTCAGACGGCCTCTAAATAAATATAGAAACTCTGATTCTTAAAGGAACTTAGAAGAAGTTTCATATAAAATCTTTTAACACTGGTATCTATATCTAACCCTTTTTTATCTGTCAAATCAAATTTTCTGTAACAAAGCTGTGATCTGTTTTCCCTCACCGGAACCAGGGACGACTGATTTAAGATCCCAAATAAGCTTTTTTTACAGCTTCGTCCTGTAAAAGCATGTCAGTCTCGCCTTTCAGGACAATACTGCCCGTTTCCAGAACATACCCCATGTGTGCAAGTTTAAGGGCTATTTTAGCATTCTGTTCAACAATGAGAATGGTGACCCCATTTTTATTAATGGCATGAATTATCCTGCCAAGATGCTGAATAATCAATGGCGCAAGTCCAGTTGAAGGCTCATCAAGCAAGAGCAGTTCAGGCTTTGACATCAGTGCACGCCCGATTGCAAGCATCTGCTGCTCACCACCGCTCAGGCTGCCGGCACGCTGTTTCTTCCTTTTTTTAAGAACTGGAAAATATTCATAGATCCGGTTAAGTTCTTTTGTTGTCTTTTGACTGTCATTTTCAAGATAGGCTCCCATAAGAATGTTCTCTAAAACACTCATTCCGGGAAAAAGTTTTCTTCCCTCAGGGACGAGGCTTATCCCCATTTTAACAATGCTGTGGGTGGCAAGGCCGTTAATTTTTTCTTCCCTGAACAGTATTTCTCCCGATGTGACTTTTTTTAAGCCCAGTACAGCCTTTAAGATGGTGGTCTTGCCTGCCCCATTGGCACCAATGATTGTAACGATGCTGCCCTTTTTAACTTTGAAGGAAACATCTCTGACTGCTGCGGCCTTCTTGTAATGGATAGAAATATTTTTTACATTAAGTATCATTCTTCATCACCGAGATAGGCCTTTATAACCTCTTTGTTCTGTATAATGTCACGTGGTATGCCCTGCGCAATTTTCCTGCCGAAATTTAAGACAACGATACTGTCACAAATGCTTGTTACCGCCCGCATATTGTGCTCCACCAGTAAAATTGCACAGCCTTGTTTTCTGATTTCATTTATATGGTACAGCATGATTTTAATCTCTTCCTGGTTCATTCCGGTTAAGGGTTCATCAAGGAGCAGCAGTACGGGTTTTACTGCAAGAGCAATGGCAAGTTCAAGGCGCATTTGAAATCCATGGGGCAGATTTTTTGCAAGCTCGTGTTTCTGTCCGGAAAGACCCATGAATTCGATTATTTCTTCAGCATTTTCCAGATTCTCTGCTGCCTTTGCACGTGCTGACCCGGTATTTAACATGATTTCCAAAAATCCTGCCCCTGATTTTTCAAAACCGCCAAGTAAAACATTCTGCATCACCGTCATTTCATCGAAAAGTGTTGTGATCTGAAAAGTTCTGGCAATTCCCATGGCAGCTCTTTTATTTGGTTTCAATCGGGTTATGTTTTTACCGAGAAATACAGTTTTACCCTTTGTGGGAGGAAATACCCCGCTGATCATATTAAAAACAGTTGTTTTACCAGCACCATTGGGTCCTATCAGCCCCGTTATTTCACCTTTATTGATGCTGAAATTTAAAGACTCAACTGCTGCAAGGCCTCCGAAATGCTTTGTCAGGTTTTTTACTTCGAACAATGGCATGAATATTTACCCCTTTACCCTTATGAGTCTTTTAGGATCGAAAATTTTATAAGTTGAACGAGATTGCTTGTCTTCCGGCCCATCTACTTCGTTGCATCAAAGGCCGAATACGTTGAGTATGCAACCTTTAATGCGCCTTGTACATGGGCCGGAATTCTGCGCTATTTCTGTTCAACTTAT
>WFQS01000700.1 GCA_015486915.1 Desulfobacteraceae bacterium | reverse complement strand
GCTTTATCAGTCGATGGCGTATACTTTATCAGTCGATGGCGTATAATTGATGCGACTTCCTCTTTCTAACCTTGTGAAATTAATTTTTATATGAAATTCTTGTTAAGCTATCTTGCATTATAAGAGTTTTATTTTTTATTATGAGGCCGGATGAGAGTCTCCAGACCGACCTCATAGCAGTTATATGAAAAACAATAGAAACTATTATGTCGGGCAGAATATTTTATTCTGTCCTTTTTTATTTTTAACGTAGTTCAGCTCGGCCTCATGGCCGTTATTTAAAACTGTTTTTTTTTAATATATTCAAATAAATTCCGGGGAAACTGATGTTTAAAAATGCCCTGAAAGGAAAACGAAAAATGAATATTCCGGTTATAGAGACCGATTTTGCGGATCTTCATCTTGTAAGAAAAGGTAAAGTAAGAGATATATATGATATGGACGATTCCCTGTTGATGGTTGCAAGTGACAGGCTTTCAGCATTTGATGTTGTCCTGCCCGATGGAATACCGGATAAGGGTAAAGTTCTTACGAGGATATCATCTCACTGGTTTAAGCGGATGGAAAATATTGTTGGTAATCATCTTATCTCAGACAATGTTGAGGATTATCCTGAAAAATGCAGGAAATATAAAGATATCCTTACAGGTAGAAGCATGCTTGTAAAAAAAGCAGAACCACTTCCGGTTGAGTGCATAGTCAGGGGATATATTTCAGGATCAGGCTGGGCATCTTATAAGGAAACAGGCATGATCTGCGGCATTAAACTGCCCCAGGGATTAAAGCAATCTGATAAACTTTCAGAACCCCTTTACACTCCTTCAACAAAAGCTGAAGTGGGTGATCATGATATAAATGTTGATTTTAATGAAACCGTAAGAATTCTCGGAAAAGAAAAAGCTGAAAAAATCAGAGACTTAAGTATCTCCATTTATATTAAAGGTGCAGAAGAAGCCCTTAAAAAGGGAATTATCATTGCTGACACTAAGTTTGAATTTGGGATATACAATGGTGAAATTATATTAATTGATGAGGTAATGACACCTGATTCATCAAGATTCTGGCCGTTGAGCTCCTATTCTCCGGGACAGGCTCAGAAAAGCTATGATAAGCAGTACATAAGAGACTGGCTGATTTCTTCCGGCTGGAATAAGAAATCTCCCGGCCCCAATCTTCCGCAGCAGGTGATTGAGCACACGGTAAAAAAATACAACGAAGTGCTGAACCTTATTATATCCAGTTAAAAAATATCATTAACCGCCAGCTCCGCATCATGGAGTTTTTTTAATTGAAAATTTAATAATAGTCAGGAAAATATATTGCAAACAAAGCAGATACTTATCTCAGAAATAGATGTCAATGATTACACCTATAAAATTTCATCTGATATTGATATTACAGGACTTCTTCTTTCCATTAAGAACATTGGCCTTGTCAATCCTCCCATTGTAAAAAAACATGATAATGGCGGTTATATTATTGTGTCGGGATTCAGAAGAATAAAAGCCATGCTCCTCAACAATATTAAAAAAACATATGCAGAGATTATCCCTGACCATTTTCTGGAAGAATCAGATCAGAGATTTTCTGTCAGTAATACTTGCAATTATACTGCAGCGCTTATTGCCGTTACGGAAAATGCTTTTCAAAGACCTCTTACCACCATGGAACAGGTAAGGGGGGTATTACTTTTAAAAAATTTCATGGATAAAAATAAAATTGCAGAAGATTCAATGTCAATTTTTAATTTAAAGATGAATACTTCCTTTGTGGAAAAACTTTATATCATTGGAAGCATGCCGGAAAAAATCCATTCGCTAATGGAAGAGGGTGATCTTTCCATGACAGCTGCTTTAAGACTTGAAAAATATGATTTTGAGACTGTTAATTCTTTTATCAATTTATTTTCAAAGATAAAGCTCGGGCTCAACAAGCAGCTGGAAATCATAACAAATATCCATGAAATTGCAGCACGGAAGAGGGTAACCCCCATTGCTCTCCTTGAATCACGCGGGATCAGGGATATTATTGAAAATAATAAATGTGACAGACAGCGTAAAGGCAGTTTGTTGAGATCTTTTCTTTTAAAACAGCGTTATCCCCGCATGAAAGAGGCTGAAGAAAAATTTAAGATTAATTTAAAGCAGCTTAAACTCGGTAATGAATTAAATCTGCTGGCTCCAGTTAATTTTGAAGCAATGGATTACAATTTCTCATTTAAATTTAAAAATCTTGATGAGCTTGAAAAAAGAATTGTAAAGCTAAAAAATGTTGTCTGTAACCCCATTTTAAAAAAGATGATTTCATGAAAATAAACAAATTGTTCATTGATCATGATCTTCTGTCATGTGAAGAGGCAGAAACGCTGATTAAAAAAATCGGTATTAAACCTGAATCTGTCTTAGGCAGTAAAGAGGTTTTTGATTATGTCAATTCAAGTGATGATCCTGTTTTAAGGGGCAAACAGACCCTTTATATTACAGAGAATCAGGGCAGTGTCATAAGAAAATGCCCTGGAACCAGCTATTATACCTGCTGTGATTATACAATTCTGCACACAGGCACTTTTTGTACCATGGATTGTTCTTATTGTATTCTCCAGGCGTATTTTCATCCTCCAGTGCTTCAGTATTTTGCCGGCATGGAAAAAATATCTGTGGAACTTGACAAGTTGTTTGCCATGGATAAAATTTTCAGGATAGGGACCGGAGAATTCACAGACTCCCTGATCTGGGAAAAAATAACAGATCTTCCTCAATTTCTTGTGAATAAATTTGCAAACCAGAGTAATTCCATACTGGAACTTAAAACAAAAACCGTGAATATCGATTCATTAAAAACAATTGATCATAACAATAAAACCGTTATTGCATGGTCATTGAACACTCCTGGAGTTATCAAGTCTGAAGAACGCAGCACGGCACCCCTTGAGGCAAGACTTGAAGCTGCGGCAAAATGTGAATCATGGGGCTATAGATTGGCCTTTCATTTTGATCCTGTTGTCATCTATGAAGGCTGTGAAAAAGAGTATGAAAGTGTTATAAAAAGCCTTTTCTCCCATGTGTCTGCGGAAAGCATTCTCTGGATAAGCATCGGTACATTCAGGTTTATGCCTGGTTTAAAGCAGACAATTGAAAAGCGTTTTCCACACTCCAGTATTCCATATGGTGAATTTATCCTTGGTCTTGATAATAAAATGAGGTATTTCAAGCCCTTAAGGATAGACATATACAAAAAGATTATTTCTTATATAAGGCTGTATGCACCGGATGTTACCCTGTACTTCTGCATGGAAGATCAGGAAGTATGGGAGAAGACCCTTGGTTTTTTCCCGGGTGAAGAAGGAGAACTTGGTTCATTGTTAGATAAAAGCGCTGTTAAGCATTGTAATTTAATCTGCAGAAATTAAGAGATCACAAGATTTGTCTCTAAAATTTAACGTCCGATAATATATATTATGTAAAATTTTATTTTTTGTATCAAATTTTCTTGAAATGGACGGATATTGTGTTATATTTTATCTATCAACGCAGTAATTTTGGGAATTAAATGAATATATACTGTTTAGCATGAATTATTAATCATATTTATAGAATTTATAAACAGGAGGTTTGGAAAATGAATGTTTCTTCATCAGTTAACCGACAGGGCTCCATTGCCAGAGTCAATTCTTT
>WFQS01000699.1 GCA_015486915.1 Desulfobacteraceae bacterium | reverse complement strand
TCCATATAATATCTGAATACGAAAGTATATTTATTTTATTAAATATCCAAATAATATCTGTAATTTATCTGAAAGCTGTTTTTTTCTAATGCACCATAACGGCCTGCGGTATGGTGCGTGGCTGTGTTGCGCCTGCGGCAAGCCATGCATTATACCGTTTGTTAGTTGCTGAGTTTTATTCCTAAATCATTTTCATCATAATTAAATGTTCTCAAAACTTCTTTTACTATAGAAACTATATTGTTCGCACTTAAATTTGTCTCAACAAAATAAGCACTATTTGATATTTTCTTTGGAGAACGTAATTCGTTATTATTTTTGGTAAAATAAGGCCTTTTCTTTCCCGAAACATTTGTTATTGTATCAAACTCATTATGATGAAGTGAATTAATCTTTTCTACAAATTTTATCAGTAATTGTTTCCAAGATGTTGCAGATATATTGTTACTCAAGAAAACAAATCCCGTTATTTTTTTATAAGTAAAATTATCGTTTAAAGAGTACAATTCATTATTCGATGATGAAGATATTTTAGTTTCAATTTTTATCTGTTCTACTCCCTTCTTTTCTTTTTTCTTTTCATATTTTGGTTGCTCTTGGTTTATGATAGAATATAAAAACTCTGAAACTTGGCTGTCTTCAGGTCTATAACCACATACTTTTTCTGTTGTTTCGGCTAACAGTTCAATTAAAAGTTCATCTCCTTCAATATGCAGTTTTCTCCAAGCCTTTGGTATATTTCTTCGTATAATATCCTTCTTCTGCCTATTACCATATAATCTTTTTGCATTTTCTAATGCTTTTCCATTAAATACTTTTTCGCGAGCAAGAAAATCATTTAGCACTTCCGTTATTTTTTCAAAATCTTGAGAATACATATCAACCGCATAAAACTTTCTTTGCTCCCAACTACCTTCTTGTAGAGGAAGATAAAACCACCATAAAATTCCATTTGTAAGTATAGACAAATTTACTCCTTGTCTAAATGAATATGTCAATAATTGTTCTTGATGCTTCTCAAGGTCTTCATTTATTCTTTTTACTTCAATAAAGACCTTATTAATAGAGCCATTACGCAAAGCATAATCTACACGTGTGTTTTCAACTGAAAATTCAGGAGATACTTCATCAGCATCAAACACCTGCCATTCCAATAATTGAAGAATTGGCAGTATAATACTTTGTTTTGTTGCTTCTTCGTTTAAAGATTGTATCTTTTTCTCGGTTTGTATTTTTTTAATATGTCATCCATTTATTCTTTTCTTTGGAAAAGATGCATGTTTCGTGAAGCCAAAGTATAGTGTTCCTGATCATATTATTTTTTGTCTTTAAAAGAACATATCTTTAGAAGATAAAAAATGCAAGGAAAAGAAGGTGCCCCTTCACTTACAAACGAATCCCCCGCAGCTGACATCATGATGATGAATTTGTGTTCATATACGATTCTTTTTTTTGAATTATCCTGGCATTGTGTCAGGGTATATTTTTTTATTGGAAATAGAACGTAATATGTTCCGTTTATTTTATTTTTTATTGCTGTATTCATCTTTCTTTAATCTTTCATGGGTATAATGCGTGTGTAGTATGAAAACGGGATTGGAAATATCATGTAAAATACTCAATATTCTTACACATTTTAAATCATAAAAGGAGATACAACAAATGAAACATTCAGGTGTTATTACATTTTCTATTGTGGCGGCTGTTATTTTTTTCACTGGAATGGCCATTGCACATCAGGCAGGCCAGACCGGCAGTATTCATATTAATAATGAAACAGGGCTGACGCAGATGGCAAAAATATCAATGAATTCAGCCATTGATGCTGCTTTGAAACAGGTTCCGGGCAAGGTGGTTAAGGTGGAGCTGGAAAATGAGAATGGTTTTCTTGTCTATGGAGTAAAAATTGTAAAGTTAGACAGGCAGACTGAGGAGGTCAAAGTTGATGCCGGTGATGGCAGGATTCTAAGGATCAACGGAGAAGAACAAAACGGAGAAGAGTTGAACAGTGAAGATAAAAACAGTGAAGATAACGATAATAACAGCCATGAGAAAGATGAATAGAGTTATTACAGGCCGGTGATCAGTATATGTCACCATACTGGACAGAAAAAATTATAGATGGAAGGAAACAAATGAGGGAAATGTTATGACACAAAAACTTATGAACAGAGTAGCGGGCTTAACGGTCTTTTTCTGGATTATAAAAATTTTATCCACCACTGTGGGGGAAACAGCGGCAGATTTTATCAATGGAGATTTAGGAATAGGGTTACTCAATACAACGATTTTGATGGGTGTAATAACCATTGGCTCTGTAATCTGGCAATTTAAAATGAAAAAATATTTTGCGCCTGCTTACTGGTTTCTCGTTGTGATGATGAGTATAGAAGGTACATTAATTACCGATTTACTGGTGGATCAATTCGGAGTGAGCTTAATTACACTTGATATTATTTTTACAATTATGATGCTGGGCGTTTTTTATATCTGGTATAAAAAAGAGGGCACACTTTCAATTCACTCGATTAATGTCACAAAAAGAGAGATCTTTTACTGGAGTATCGTTTTAATAACATTTGCATTGGGAACAGGCCTTGGGGACAGTGTCTCCGAATATTTAAATGTCGGGTATCTTAATTCGTTAATTATATTCACATCTGTTTTTCTTCTGGCCGGCTGTCTTTATTATGTAAAATTTATCGACGGAGTTACAGCATTCTGGATTGCATTTATTGTAACAAGACCTGTTGGGGCATCTCTTGGTGATCTGATGATCCAAATGCCGAAAGATGGCGGTATGGGGATAGGCGTTGCTCATATAAATATTGTTTTTTTTACAATAATTACAGGACTTGTTGCATACTTAACAGCAACCGGACTGGATATTGAAACAATAGAGATAAAGAATAATCTATAATAATTTATGCTTAATAAACAATTTTTCTCATGAGAATAACCGTTGATTCATTACTATGGGCAGTAGATGGAAGTATATAGTACCATACTGAATTCTTTGAAATAAAATCGGATTCCATGAAATTACCGAAAAAGTTATTGTTTGGGAGATAAAAATATCATGAAATTAAAAAATATATATATCATAATTATTGCAGTGTCTCTTCTCTTGGCGTTTGGCGGTTTTTCTGCTGTAAAATATGCTCTTGCTGGTGATACCACGGCATATCCTCAGTCCTTGCAGAGGGAAAGTGGATTTACAGAACAGCCTGTGGCGCCGGAAAAAAATCCACCCGGCGATATTCCTGATAGCCAGGTTTTTATACGGTATGCTTCCCAGCAGGGCGGATATGAGCTTGATGTTCCCGAAGGCTGGGCAAGGAGGACAAAAGGTGAAAATGTCATTTTTACATCCAAACTTGACGGACTTTCTGTAAAAGTTGTGGATACCGGAAAAATACCCGATGTTAAAAGTGTTGGCAAAGATCAGGCTGTGCAGTTAAAAAAAACCGGAAGAGCTGTAATAATCAGGAAAATCAAGAGCGTAAAACTTAAAGGCGGAAAAGCTGTATGTATAGTGTATGAATCCAACTCTGAGCCAAATTCCGTTACCGGTAAACAGGTGCGCCTTGAAAACGAGACTTATTTTTACTGCAGAAACAAAAGGCTGGCAGAGCTCAGACTGTGGGCGCCCCTTGGTGCGGATAATGTGGATCAGTGGGTCAGGATATCAAACAGTTTCAGATGGAGGTAATGCAATGCTTCTTGAGGCCTTTGACCTTTACCGGTTTTACCATGCAGGAGAAGAGGAAACACTGGCGCTTAAAGGGGTCAGCCTCCACATTAAAGCCGGCGAAATAGTTGCAGTACAGGGGCCTTCGGGCAGTGGGAAATCCACTCTTTTGTCCTGCCTTTCGGGGCTTGATGAACCTGATGGAGGATATGTGACAATTTCAGGGGAACGAATGACACGAAAATCAGAGACAGAGCGTGGAAAAATACGCGCACGCAGTATCGGTATAATGCTTCAGTCAAAAAATCTGTTTGATCACCTGTCCATTGAGGATAATATCCGGCTTCAGATGCACCTTGCCGACAAAATTGATGAAAAATATTTAAACGAACTTGTCGATTTTGTCGGTTTGAATCATCGGCGCTACGCACGTCCCGTGCATATTTCAGGCGGGGAAGCAGCACGCGCAGGGCTTGCCGTTGCAATGGCCGCAAGGCCTGAAATACTTCTTGCCGATGAACCCACAGGAGAAGTTGACGCAGAAAACGAAAAAAAGATACTGCATCTTATGGATGCTTTTCGGGAAAAAGGCAGCGCCGTTGTCGTTGTTACCCACAGCAATGCAGTCGCAGAATATGCAGACCGGATTATCGTTTTATCCGACGGGAGAATTAAGGAAAAATGAAGAAAAAATTTGTCCACATGGCCGATGTTGGCCGCACATATATGCAGCATGGGAAAATCCCTGTAAAAGCGCTTGCATCGGTTACATGCTCCATTTTCCCAAAAGACCGTATTGCCATCACGGGGCCTTCGGGTAGTGGGAAATCAACCCTGCTGCACCTTATGGCAGGGCTTGACAGCCCCACATCCGGTATGATTTCATGGCCGGCATTGGGCTCCATTAAAGATCTGCGCCCGGAAAAAATCAGTATTATCTTTCAGAGCAACAGCCTTATTGCATCCCTTAATGTGGTGGAAAATGTGGAAATGCCGCTTCTGCTCCAGGGAATAAAGCCATCAAAGGCCCGGGCTGCCGCCCTTGAAGCTATCGAAAAAATTTCACTGGGATCAATAGCCTTTAAATTACCGGAAGAGTTGTCAGGGGGGCAGGCACAGCGGGTTGCCGTGGCAAGAACTTTTGCATCCGATCCAAAGCTGATCATAGCGGACGAACCAACAGGTCAGCTTGATCACCCCACGGCAAAACAGATGTTTGATGTGTTTCTTGCTTTCATTGAAAATTCAGATGCAGCGCTTGTTGTGGCAACACATGATCCTGCAGTTGCAAACCGCATGGATAAGATATGGCAGATACAATACGGCAGAGTAGAGGTGACAGATGAATTCTCCAATTAACCGCCATGATACGGATATGATTTTACACCAGCCGCCTTGCAGAAAAAAAATGGCAAAAGGCGGGCAAGCCGGTAAAGGCGGCAAAATCACTCTTTTTTTTCTTATAAAATGGCTTAAAGGAATAATAATATGCAGATTCCAGCGTCTTGCAGGAACGATGATCGGCGTGGGCTTAACTATCACCCTGCTTGCATGTCTTGGAATTTTCATCGTGTCCGCGTCTGTTTCCATGACAAAACGCGCTATTTCAATGGTTCCGGTGGACTGGCAGGTATTGCTTTCCAATGTTTCTTCCAATGCCGATGCAGAAAAAGTCAGGCTTGCCATAAAAAAGACAACATCATGTACTGCGCTGGAAAAGGTGGGTTACGCAGATGTGTCAGGTTTGACGGCAAGTACGGGAGACACAGTACAGACTACGGGGCCGGGCAAAATTATTGGAGTAGGCCCGCTTTACAGCCGTTTGTTTCCTGCTGAAATACGTTATCTGACCGGTGACAGGCAGGGAGTGCTCATTGCACAGCAGACCGCGGCAAATCTTAATGTAAAAAAAGGTGACATTGTTACAATCAAGAGAAAAGGGCTTGCTTCTTTTCAGGTGACAGTGAATGGAGTGGTTGATCTTCCCGATGCTGACTCACTTTTTCAGGCAATAGGAGTTCCAAAGGGGATTGCACCCCAGGCACCTCCGGATAATGTACTGATTATGCCGGAGATTTTATGGCATAAAATATTTGATCCCCAGATAAAAATTCGTCCTGACAGCGTTCATATGCAATACCATGTAAGGATAAACCATAATCTGCCCCACAGCCCCGATGCAGCTTTTATTGCAGTCAACCGTATGGCAAATAATTTTGAAGCTCGGATTTCAGGCACAGCTCTGGTTGGCAATAACCTTGCAGCCCGCCTTGCTGGTGTACGTTCAGATGCACTCTACGCCCGGGTACTTTTTCTTTTTCTCGGGCTTCCCGGAGTTATTCTTGCTGTTTTCCTCACCCTGTCCATTGCGGCATCCGGGCAAGACCGCCTTTTAAATGAACAGGCCTTACTGCGGGTAAGAGGTGCATCTGTTTCACAGATTTTGAAATTTGAGGCCATGGAAGCTGTTATTGCAGGGGCTGGCGGCGTACTCCTTGGTATCGCCATGACCCTTGCCGCAGCAGGTTTGATTATTTCCTTAGATTCAGTTGCCAGCGGATCTGTCGAAAAATTTGTATTGTTACCCTTATTCTGTGCAGCAGTAACGGGCTTTTTTATTGCAGTTGTCTCAATTATGTATCCTGCCTGGAGACAGGCAAAAAAATTCACCGTTTCAGAGTCAAAACCAGTTATAAGACGTGGTAATACCCGTTTATGGCAGAAGTTTTACCTGGATTTTTTTATGCTGGCAATTGCAGGTTTTGAATACTGGCGCAACGCAGCAACGGGTTATCAGGTGGTTATCGCTCCGGAAGGGGTGGCACAGATTTTTGTTCACTATGAAGCATTTATCGCCCCTTTTTTTCTATGGACAGGAGGGGTATTGCTATTAATACGGTTTTCCGATATCGGTCTTAAACAAGGGAAAAATCTGCTTTCAAAGCTGTTAAAACCCGTTGCAGCAAATCTTTCAGGGACAGTTGCAGCTTCATTGATCCGTCAGCGCAAACTTCTGATCCGGGGTATGGTCTTTGTGGCACTTGCAGTTTCCTTTGCCGTTTCAACTGCAATATTTAATACAACTTATAATGTTCAGTCCCATGTGGATGCTGATTTGACAAACGGTGCTGATGTGAAAATTGAAAGTGCGGTAAATCTTCTTTCTAATGGTAAACTTGCTGAAATAAATTCTCTTCCCGGGATTACTGCCATGCAAACCATGATGCACAGGTTTGCCTATGTTGGAAACGATCTCCAGGATATTTACGGAATTGATCCTTTACAAATGGATAAAACCGTACATATGTCAAATGCATATTTTGCCGGAGGAAATGCAAAAAATATCCTTGCTGAACTGGCTGCAAGGCCCGATGGTATCCTTGTTTCCGAAGAAACAAAACAGGATTTTCAGCTTCAAGAAGGAGAGGCAGTTAACTTGCGGCTGCAGTTTGCTTCAGATCACAAATACCATATTGTGCCTTTCCAGTTTATCGGTGTGGTTCGTGAATTTCCCACTGCACCAAAAGATTCGTTCCTCGTTGCCAATGCCGGTTATATTGCAGAAAAAACAGGCTCAAATACACGGGAGACAACTTTAATACGCTGTGATGGAGATCCTGCTCTGCTTGCCGCAGAAGTGAAAAAAACTGTTGCATCCGTTGCAGGTGCAAAGGTAAATGATATAAACTCGGTGCAGCGGCTTATCAGCTCCAATCTGACCTCTGTAAATCTTCATGGACTGACCCGTGTGGAATTATTTTTTGCAGTCCTGCTCGTGATGGGATCAACGGGCTTGATACTTGCCCTTGGTTTAACGGAAAGAAGGCGTAATTTTGCAATTCTTGAGGCCCTTGGTGCAAAAAACTGTCAGCTTGATGCCTTTATCAGAAGCGAAGGCGTGCTAATTCTCACCGGGGGAGGTATCACGGGCACTTTACTGGGATTGGGGATCGCTCAAATTCTGGTGAAGGTTTTAACCGGGGTCTTTGACCCTCCTCCTGATCATCTTTTTATACCATGGGTATATATGGGAATACTTGCGGCAGCAGCCGTATCATCCACGCTTGTTGCTGTTGCCGGGATAAAAATCATATCCCGCAGTCCCATTGCGGAAGAACTTAAAAACCTTTAAAATATCAACGATTATGCTGTATAAACTTTTATCTGTTCCATATTTTTGAAATTTATTTTTCAAGGAGTAAAAACCATGAGGATATTGATTGTTGAAGATGAAAAATCCCTTGCAGACATTCTTAAAAAAGGACTTATGGAGGAAGGCTATGCCGCAGACGTGGCATACAACGGAGAAGACGGGCTTTTCATGGCGGAAAATGAGCCGTCTGATATTATCATTTTAGATATTATGCTGCCAATTGTTGACGGGATTACCATATTGAAAACAATCCGCAAAAAAGGTGTTAAAACGCCTGTTCTCATGCTTACTGCAAAGGATGCAATGGATGATAAAATATCGGGATTAGACAGCGGAGCCGATGACTATCTCACAAAACCATTCCACTTTGAGGAGCTACTTGCCCGTATTCGCGCATTGCTGCGCCGTAATTCCGATGTAAAGACAAGCATTGTTCAGGTAGGTGATCTGTACATTGATCTTGCTTCCTGTGAAATAAAAAGAGAAAATGATCAGATTTCATTGTCAGCAAGGGAATATGCAATTTTTGAGCTTTTTGTCATGAACAGAAACAAAGTTCTAAGCAGGACCTATATATCGGAGCACATTTATGATTATGATTTTGATCTTGACAGCAATGTCATTGATGTTTTTATCAACCGCATCAGGAATAAAATAGACAAAAAATATAAAACCAAACTGATCCATACTGTACGTGGAGCAGGCTATATATTAAAAGGATAAAAAATGTTTTTCCCAAGGATAAAGATATTCTCTTTAATTAAAAAAATATTTTATTCAATAAAAAATCTGCCCTGGACAATAAGGGAAACATTTTATTTTTTACGGGAAGATTTCTTTTTCGTTACAACCCTGCTTTTTTTTAAAAACGGGCGGTCTTATTTAATGAAAAAGATAAATTCTTCAATTAAAGCAAGGATCATTGTCTTTTATATTGCCATTCTATTTGTGATATTACCTGCTCTCGGGTTAGGCCTTTACATCAGCATTGATAATATTATCTATGACTCAGTTGATTCAGGGCTTCTGTCCAGTGCAAAGGCTCTGGCCACACTTGTCAGAAATGAAAACAATAAAACAGAACTTATTTTCTCAGATGAAATCATGCATGACTATAATTCAGGTAGATCAAAAAATTTCTTTGAGATACGCAGGTTTAACGGAAGTGTCATAGAAAAGTCAAAATCACTGAAAAACCGTGAGCTCCCGTTTTTTTCAGATAGAAAATCAATAAAATATCATACCATAGATCTCAATAACAGGACAGTCAGGCTGGTTAATTTTCGTTTTATACCCTTTGAAAATGCAAAAGACTTAATAGACACAGGAGACAGCGGTGTAAACAGGCATGAAGCCAAAAGTTCCGTGCTGAAAAAACATGGAGAAGGTGTGATTATCCAATGCGGTCTTGATACGGACGATCTGGAAGATATAATAGATAATTTTCAGTCAAGCCTTTTGATTTCCATTCTTTCTATTTTATTGATATCAGCTGCAGGCGGATTTTTAATCGCAAAAAATGCCCTTGTTCCAATAAAACAGATATCTGATACCATAAAGGGAATTTCCGAATCAAATCTTTGTGAAAGAATAGACCATAAAAACGTGCCTGAAGAGCTCAAGGAACTTGCTGTTTCCTTTAACCAGACCTTTGAGCGGCTTGAAAAATCATTCAAGCGCCAGAAACAGCTGGCAGGAGATGCATCCCATGAACTCAGAACGCCGTTATCCGTTATCTTAAGCCAGAGTGAAATTACATTGCGTAAGGAAAGAAGCAGCAAGGAGTATAAAACCGCACTTGCATCCATTGGAACTGCAGCAGGGATGATGTCAGAAATTGTTGAAAAACTTCTTGCACTGACACGCTTAAGTGATGAGGGAACTATTCTTAAAATGGAACCTGTAAATTTAAACGAGGTTATCAGTCAGGCAGTAAAAACAATAACACCTTTTGCAGATCTTAAGGATATACGAATCAATTTACCGGCATCACCCTCTTACAGGCCCGTTATTTCCGGAAATTTTTCCTCTGTTGCAGAACTTATAATCAATATCCTTGAAAATGCTGTCAAATATAATGTTCCAAAAGGAGAAATAGATATTGCCATTGATAAAAAGGATAAATTTTTCATAATAAAAATAAAAGATACCGGTATCGGCATCGCCCCTAAGGATATTGATAAAATTTTTGACCGCTTTTACAGGGCAGACACGTCCAGATCAAAGAAAGTAAAAGGTCTTGGTCTCGGTCTGAGCATATGCAGGGAAATTGTAAGACTGCACAAAGGAAATATTGATATCACAAGTACTCCTGACATTGGAACCACTGTTTCCATCTGTTTTGCAGCATATCCCCATGCCGGTTGCGAAGAAAATGAGAAAAATAATTATGGGAAACTGGATTAAGGTATTAAAAAAAATGAAACAAACAATATGGAACAAACTGTATCAATATCCGTATCAATTAATAATTGTGACCGCTATTATTTTTCTGCTTGGCGGATGTGCGAAATATCAGCCTGAGCCTCTGCCCCGGAGCATCGATCTTGTACCTGAGATCCATGGGCTGTTATCACCCGGGGCATGGCATGGTATTGATCCGGCGAAAGGGCTGAGTCCAGCTGAAATATCAGCTCTTGCAGTACGCAATAATCCGGATCTCAAAGCACAGCGCAAGCGGCTTGGAGTGGCAAAAGCACAATTGTATTCAGCCCGTATGTTTCCAGATCCTCAGTTGTCAGCAAACCTTGATCATCCTGTGGTGAACACCATTGGTACTGTCAATGCCCTGAGTATGGCCCTTAGTTACGATATTCTTCCGTTAATTAACCGCAAAGCTCGAATCAGCATCAAAGAACAGGCACTTAATAAAACCAGGCTGCAACTTTTATGGCAGGAGTGGCAGGTGAGCCAGAAGGCACGTTCACTTGCTGTACGTCTATATGACCAACGCCGGCAGATTAACCTGTTACATAAGATGAAAGCCCTTTATCTTCAACGCTACCAGAATTCTCACAGGGCACTGCTCAGCGGTGATGTCACTTTTGATGTTACAGGAACGGATTTAACCGCTCTTCTCGATATATCAAGCCAGATAACGCAATTGAAACAAACCTGCAATAATACCGGTTATGCATTGAATCTATTACTCGGCCTGGCTCCTGGAAACTTACTGGAAATCCGTTTGTCCCCCATACCAGTACTGATTGATTCTGAAAAACTGCGTATGGAAATAAAAAATCTGCCCAAACGGAGGCCTGACCTTCTCGCCCTTCAGGCCGGCTATAACAGCCAGGAAGCCAGGGTAAGAGCAGCTATTTTATCGCAGTTTCCATCGATCAGTATCGGTATCAGTCATGCACGTGATACCGGAAGTATCTATACAAATGGATTCAACATAGGCTTGAATTTACCATTTTTCTCGGCGAACAGGGGAGCAATTGCTGTGGAAAGGGCAACACGCGAACAATTGCGCAGGGAATATCAAGCACGCCTTGATCATACCTCCATGGAAGTTGATAAATTAATTCGTTTGCACGGCATTATAGAAATACAGCGACAGCAACTTGCAAAATATCTGCCAGACCTGAAAAAACTGGTTATCAGTGGACGGGCGGCGTATCAGCGTGGAGATATTGATGATTTAACTTTTTTAAATATGGAAACGACCTGGATTAAAAAACGTAAAGAAGAAATTAACCTGGATCAGATGCAGAGGGAAAACCTCATTGCACTGCAGACCCTTCTGGCGATACCGGAGTCAGCAATAAGTAAGGGAACTGGAAGAAAATAATATACGTATATCGTGCAGTACTTTTGTTCGTTTTCAAGGCGTGATGACAGGTGCATAGTCGAACTATGTGCCTGTTATCACAACAGAGAAAACGGGCAAAAGGGCAAACAGGATGCGTAAATTATTTT
>WFQS01000698.1 GCA_015486915.1 Desulfobacteraceae bacterium | reverse complement strand
TTTTAAACGGCCTCAAAGAATCAAAGATTCTGACGAACAATGGGCCGTAGGCGCGAAGCCAACTCTAATAATTCAAAGTACTTTGCAGGATGTTTCAAAATCCAATCTTTCCCGTAGCTCCAATCCAAATATTTTATTTTTCCAATATATGCTTATGTCTACTTTTGTCAATAGGGGCTTTATTGACTATTATAATGGGCCCCAAAATCTGAACCAGTTGCCAAGCTGCAAAACAAGTGGTAAAAGCTGGTCCAAATTGATACCGGAAAAAGAAGCCATAGAAGGATATTTACCAGGAATCCTTTCAACAATAGAAAAGAAAGGAGATAATAATCGAAAATACAGCTTAAAGAATCACAAAATGGACTTTACATCCTTTGCGCCTCTGCGATGAATTAATTTGATCATGAATATCGGTTTTTAAAAAATTCTTCCTTTGGAGGATTAAAATAGCCGTGTATTAGATCCGGAAAAAGCTCTTCAAGCTCTGCAATTATATGACTCATTCCAAGTGGACGGCTTGTTCCACCCGCCTTTTCCATAATCCGGAAATAATTTAAAGGATCATAGTTTAAATTACGCCATTGGATCATGTTAACGGGCAGTTTTTTCAAAAATGTCTTCAGCGCCTCAAATTCCAGTTCTGAATCGGTTACTCCGGGACAGTTTAAATAATTTATGGAAACAAATTTTCCCTTTTTCCCAGCTATTTCAATACTTTTTATCACATCTGCAAAGTCATAGGTTTTTGGCCGGTGATAGGCTGTATAACATGATTTCCTTACTGAATTCATACTCACCCTTATGGAATCAAGACCAACATCAAAAAGCTCTTTTAAGCGCTCTGGCATACCTGCATTTGTATTCATGTTAATTGTGCCCAAAGGGGTGATTTCTCTTACAGCCTTTATTGCGGGTTTTATAACACTGAAGGCCGTTAACGGATCGCCTTCGCATCCCTGGCCAAAGCTCACAATGCCTTTTTTAACCTTTAAAATATGTTCCAGTGCAACTTCAGATATCTCATTGGGAAAAGGTGTAAATGAGATTCTGTCCTGACAGGCAATGAGCCTGTCAGTTTCCTGGAGGGAAATACACCCAAGGCAATCGGCATTGCACGCTTTTGAAGTGGGAAGAGGGGCCTCAAATCTTCCTATGAAAAAATTCTTGGCAGCAGGACATCCATATTCTAAAGCACATCGTTCAAGGTGGCGCATGAGCCTGTTATCCGGGTATTTTTCACGCATGGCAGCGACCCCTGATTTAACCTGTTTTAAAGGCATAAGCCTTAAATCCTGACGTCGCTCAGTTTCAACGCAGATGGATGCAGACCTGAACCCTCCTTCACCCCATCCGGAAGCGCAATATGAAAATAACGGCAGAAGATCATTCTTCTCATAGGCACAGAAATACCTGTTTACAAAACCCGGGGAATTAAAAATGGCAACAGGATAAATCTTTTCTCCCGGAGAATACGGATTTTCATCAAGCACTTCAAATTTTTCCGTATTAAAATTAAAAACAACAGGCCTGTGATCGGGAAGCATCATAAGTTCACTGCCATAGGGCATTTTAATCGTATCTTTCTGTGTGAGAAGCACAGGGTTTTCTCCCTGCATTGCCGCTGCACCAAAGCCCTGAAGATCAAAAATCTCACCTTTTTTATTTGCAACAACAGGGGCAAGCACGAACTGGTTATTTTTCTGTTTTCCTGTTTTTTTATGTTTCATACATTACATACCTTACATACCATCACTTAAGGGATAAAAATTATCCTTGATTTTTTATATGAAACTCCTGCTAAGTTCCTTTAAGAATAAGAGTTGGCTTCGCGTCTTCGACCCTATATTTGTCAGAATCCTTGATTCTTTGAGACGGGTCTGAGCCAATCCAGATCCGCCTCATGGCGGTTATATTTACTCTGTTTTTGCTTTTGTATTTTACAAAATATGCAGGGCCGGATTAAATACTCACCCACAATCATAAAAAAATTTAATAATACCACCTTGAATTTTTCACATAAAATGGTTAGACTCTAAACCTTATGGGTCACAAAAAAATTAATTACCAGCTTCCGGAGTTGATCCACTTGTGTGGCAAAGCGTGAAAACTGTGATATATACTTATACGTCGTGTTTTCTCAACGTTGCCGGATCAACATTGCCGGACAGGAAAAATCGGTTTTCCAGAATGTAAAATTATTTTTGAGTAAGGGAACTGGAAGAAAATAATATACGTATATTGTGCAGTATTTTTGTTCGTTTTCAAGGCGTGATGACAGGTGCATAGTCGAACTATGTGCCTGTTATCACAACAGAGAAAACGGGCAAAAAGGCAAACAGGATGCGTAAATTATTTTTTGGAAGTTCCCTCATTCCTGTTGAAAAATTTATATGCATAGGGGTTGGATTTATCCGCCTTAAGATCTTTTGGCTTTCCCCTGGCAATTATCCCCTTTGTTTTTTTTTCAAGGATAATGGTATTATCGGCAATTGTTAATATACTTTCCAGTTCATGGGTTACAATAACAAAACTGATATTTAAAACTTC
>WFQS01000697.1 GCA_015486915.1 Desulfobacteraceae bacterium | reverse complement strand
GAGATATAGATACCATGCTGGGACAGGGATCACTGGCAAAAATAAAAACTTTTGAAGATATATGTAAATTAATTCATCCCGATGACAGAACACGGAGTATGCAAAGAGCATATAATAATCATAACGAACAGACCATTAGACCTGAAATTTTCAGGATAAGAAAAAAAACCGGGGACTATCTTTACTGTGAACATAAATGCCGGACTGTATTTAACAATAAGGGTGTGCCCGTGAAAAAAATCGGGGTCTGTACAGATATAACGGAGAGAAAAACCGCTGAAAATAATTTGAGAAAAAGCCGGTATCTGCTTCAAACCGTTTTTAACTCAATTTCCGATTCCCTTGTTTTATTTTCCAGAGATATGAAAATAATTATGATGAATAAAGCTGCACTGTCGTACTTTAAGATTGAATTGAAAAATGTTGTAAATGCAAAGTGCTGTGAATTTTTAAAAGATGGATTATCCCGATGTAAAGGATGCAGGATTGTCTCTGCAGTTTCAGAAAACAGGGCAATCAGTTTTGAGAGAAAGTCATGCATGAATCCTCAGCAGGATGAACATGTTACGATTTATCCTGTTGTTGAATCATCAGTTAAAACCGGAACCCTTGTACGCATAAAAGATATTACCGAAAGTAAAAAGACAGATGCCATATTGGCCCGGACAGACCGTCTTACTTCTCTTGGCCAGCTTTCCGGAGGGCTGGCCCATGAAATAAGAAATCCATTAGGCGGAATTAAATTGTTTCTTGATATTTTAAGTGATGAAGAACGCTATGAACGTTCAAAAGAGGAGATGGAAATTTTAAATGATATCAATACAAATGTAAATAAAATTAACGGTATCATAAAAAGGGTTCTGTCATTTGCAAGGCCGGATGGAAACTATCCTGACATCCTGTATGTAAATGACGTGATTAAAGACAGCCTGAAATTAATTAAAAACAAATTGTCCAAATCTAATATCATTGTTAAACTGTATTTAACTGATAACCTGTCTTCGGTAAAGGGTGATTTCATAGGATTACAGCAGGTGATTACGAATCTTATTTTAAATGCCGTTGATGCAATGAAAAACAACAAAGGCACTATTACCATTAAAACATCAGCAGGAGAATCCTGGTTTCATAATGCCCGCACCATAAAAATTGAAATAAAGGACACGGGATCGGGTATAAATGAAGAAGATAAGGAAAATATTTTTAATCCTTTTTTTACGACAAAACCAACGGGGACAGGTCTTGGCCTGTCCATATCCCATAAAATTGTCCAGCAACACCGGGGCATCCTGTCGTTTAAAAGTAAACCCGGCATGGGAACAAGCTTTTTTATTGAGCTGCCGGAAGTTAAGTGTGAAGTTAAGGGTGAAGTTAAGGGTGAAGTCAAGGGGAAATAAAATGTCAGTGGATATCCTTATTATTGATGATGAAAAGAGTATACGGACAGGGTTGGAACTAATACTAAATAAAAAATATTCCGTTGCTGTTGCAGAAAACGGTAAACAGGCCATGGAGATTTTTGAGAAAAAAAATCCGGATATAATTCTCCTTGACATCGGGCTTCCCGATATAAGCGGAATAGAAGTATTAAAACGCATGAAAACCTTAAAAGATGATGTCATGGTGATCATGGTAACCGCAGTTGAAGATGTGAAATCCATTGTGGAAGCCGTTAAAAAAGGTGCCTACGATTATCTTGTCAAGCCCGCAGGAAAAACTGAAATTTTGCTGACCGTTAAGAATGCAATGAAAAATAAGCACCTTAAAGATCAGATTCAGTCAATTCAAAACCCTTTGATGGAAAAATACAAATTTAATTTCATCTGTCAGGATGAACAAATTTTAAAAATGATGAATACTGCCAGCAAAATTTCAAAGAGTACAGACACACCTGTTTTAATTATCGGTGAAAGCGGTACAGGCAAAAGTATGCTTGCAAAAACCATCCATTATAACGGAAGTATGACTCCGGGGCCTTTTGTTATTGTCAATTGCGGTGCCATTGCAAAGGATCTTGTTGAAAGTGAGCTTTTCGGTTATGAAGGGGGAGCCTTTACAGGAGCAAAAGCAAATGGGAAAAAAGGGCGATTCGAGGAAGCCGCAGGCGGAACTCTTTTCTTAGATGAAATCGGGGCAATGCCCGTGTCTGCCCAGGCAAAGCTGCTGCATGTGCTTGAGGAAAAAATATTTTTCAGGGTGGGGGGCACAAAACCGGTTTCCCTTTCAGCAAGGGTTATTGCAGCCACCAATGCTGACATTGAAAAGGCTATAATTGACGGTGAGTTCAGAAAAGATCTTTTTTATCGTATTAATGTCGTCACCCTGGACATTCCTCCTCTTCGCAACCGATCCAATGATATTTTACCCCTGACAAATTATTTCATGGACCTGTACAATCACAAGTTCAATAAACATTTTTCCTCAATAGCTTTAGATACACAAAATATTCTTTTGCAGTACAACTGGCCGGGAAACGTCAGGGAACTTAAAAATACCATGGAACGTATCATCCTCATTGAGGAGGGTGATGCCATTTTACCGGAACATCTTCCTTTTTCAATTGAACTTAACGATATAAAAGAAAAACAGAAGTGCTTTGATATTGAAAAAGTAAGAGAAACTTATCACGAAAAGTCAAAATTAATTATAAATAATGCCCTTGAACATACACAAAATAATATACCAAAAGCCGCGGAACTGTTAGATTTACCCCTGCACAAACTGCGTTATCAGATAAAAAAATTAGGTATAAAAATCCCACGTTGAATTTCATGTCAGATCTCACCTTGCACAGTATTCCCTGAAAAATTAATTACAAGTTTTTAGAGTTGACCCATCCTGTCCGTTAAGGCTTGAAAAACGACCATGAAGCCGATCCAAAGTAATAAAAATTATCAGCAGGTTATAATTTTTATTACATATGGATAATATACTGATTTTACATGATAAAATTGGTGTATTGCTTAAAACGGTGAAGAATTTTTCTCATTTCTGTACCATAAATAAATCCTGCCTGAAAATTAATTTTAACCTGTAACATATTGATAATCCGAATAATATAATCAAAAAGTAAGATTTTATATTTTGATGGCATTGTCTGTGCAATAGGTACAAACCTGGAATGAACGGAAATCCTGAAGGAGTTGTAATAACAGGAGTTGTAATAACAAGGAACGGTAATAACAAATTGAAACTTAAAATTAAACATATAGTGTTTGAAATAAAAAAGGAGAGGGGACTATGGACCGTATTTTAATTGTGGAAGATGATTCCTCCATACGAAAAGCTCTCACAATGGGCCTTGCAACAAAAGAATACAAGGTTGACAGTGCACAGGACGGTTTTACCGGTATTCATAAAGCAACCGGAAATAGATATGACATACTCATAACCGATCTGTGCCTGCCTGATTATAACGGGATTGAAGTTATCAGAAAAATAAAAATTTATGATCCTGACATAATTTCCATTATCATCACGGGAAGAGGCAGTTTAAAAAGCAGTATCAAGGCAATTCGTCTTGGAGTAACCGATTATCTCGAAAAACCTGTCAGTCTGAAGGAGGTTGAAAATGCGATTGTGCAGGGGCTTGCAAAGCGGGCATTAATAAGGGAAGAAATACAGAAAAATATTATGGAACAATGTTTTGAGCCATGTATCTAAGGATCGAAAATTTTATAAGTTGAACGAAATTGCTTGTCTTCCGGCCCATCTACTTCGTTGCATCAAAGGCCGAATACGTTGAGTATGCAACCTTTAATGCGCCTTGTACATGGGCCGGAATTCTGCGCTATTTCTGTTCAACTTAT
>WFQS01000696.1 GCA_015486915.1 Desulfobacteraceae bacterium | reverse complement strand
GAACGAGATTGCTTGTCTTCCGACCCATCTACTTCGTTGCATCAAAGGCCGAATACTTGGAGTATGCAACCTTTAATGCGCCTTGTACATGGGGTAAGAATTCTGCGCTATTTCTGTTCAACTTATTTCATCTCCGATCCTAAGCCACCTGCAAAGAGCAAGTCAGACAAGTGAAACCATATTTATTTTTTTAATAAATTTTAGAAATATTAATAACAAAAAGAAATCAAAATAAATACGCTTCTTTAATATGTTATAAATTTTTTAATTTTTCGGCCGACTCAGAGCAGAACCAAATCGGCCGTGACTGCCATTTACAATTAGAATTTAAAAACCATACCGGCACTGGCCTGATAAATACCGGAATCAGCATGACCATCTGCTGTAAGCTGGTCTGCACCATCGCCTGTAACAAGATACCCGAATTCAGCTTTAAGTGCTACGTTCTTATTAAATTTATAAGAATACCACAGATCAAATTCATACCCGATATCATTATCTTTCTTTTTGCCTGTGATATAATCAAGATCTTCTGCAGAATACAGCTTGCGCACAGCAGCTCTTACCTTGTTTTTTGCATCAATTTTGTATGTGCCCTGAAGTGCAATATTGATAAGTCCCTTGTCATTGATAAGAGGGCCATCTGATACAAAATTATCTGCCTTTCCTGTCAGTGAGTCTCCTGTAAAAAGAACAATTCCGCATTTGATATCCACATCAACGGAATCAAAGTTATCGGCATTGCTGTCATTTGGATTATCATCTCCACTTACATACAGACCATTTAAAGAGACCTTGAATTTATCGTTTACCTTATACCCCACAGTTAAATTGCCAAGGTAGCCGTTACGATCGATGTTTTTGCCAAGTCCCTTGTCAGGATTTATGGTGCCGCCGTTATAAATGGCATCAAAATTTCCAAAGATTCTGTCGGTTTTGAATTTACCTGTAATTCCAAGCCAGTAATAATTGGCACTGTAGTTGCTTGCATATTTTTTTTCTTGCTTAAGGTTATCATAAAGTCCGAAAAAACCAAGTTTGAGATTTTCATTGACTTTACCATCTGCCTTTAAAAAGAAGAAATCGTCGTTATTATTTGTAGAGACTTTATTTGTTCTTCCAAAGGCATCATAGCCGCGGAACCATGCTGCAGTAAATTTCCAGTCGTTAATATCTGTCTGGTATTTAAGGCCTGAAGCTGTTTCCGTCCATACCCACTGGTTGAGGCCTGTTTTCTGGAGCCCTGCAGTGAATTTTCCGTTAAGCGCTGAAAGCTGGGCATAGGCAAAACGGGTTTCAGTTGTTGTTGAATCTCCTGAAAGATCAAAGTTATTATCACCCCAGTAATAACCGCCTCCTTCAAAACCATATACAATTTTTGCCCTTCCATCGTCGGTTGTACCTTCAAAACGAAGTCTAACCTTAGTTTTGGCATATTGAGTTGTATCCCCTTCATCAAGGGCAGTTTTCCAGTAATTACTGGTTTTTCCGAGGGCAGTGCTACTGAAAACATCAGTTGTTCCTGATTTCAGTTCATTCTTTAATGTATTTGTATTATTGGTACTTGTCATTGTGTTAAGCATACTGCCGTGAAAATTAAAAGAAAAGGCAGACGCAGTGCCGGCAAGCGGCAGGGATAAAACAGCCGCCATAATCAAAAACAAAACAATCTTTTTCATCTATTCCTCCATTATAATTTTTTCCATTATGATCAAATAAAAATTTTACAGCTACGGGACCCACTTAAAAATTTAAGTACAATTTTCAGTTTTAAATTACCCCTTCATCCAGACGAATAGTTTTTCTCCTTTCCCCCAACACTTGTAATTTTACTTTGGTTTCCGGTGAAAATACTGTATCTGATCTATACCATAACAGGCACTTGCCACGAGAGTCTGCCATGGAGCTTATCAGATATGATTTTAGCAGTATATTTACAGGTTTTATATGGCGTTTGTCAAATATTTTTAACTTATTATTTTTTTTAAGTTTCTCCCCTGTAACAATGGTGCCTGCCAAAGACCGGTTACTGCAGTGAAAAGATATGAATTGTTCTTTTTAAGAATTCGTATAACCGCCATGAGGCGGATCTGGAGACTCTCAGATAGCCTCACAACAAACATAAAAAGAGCATCAGTTGCTTTGCCAAAAATGAGTTCCTTCTTATAAAAAAAAACTGGTCAGAATATTCATGATGTGATAGATATCAATTCTCAGCAGTTTCAGAAAATCGCCATGGATTTGAAATAAAGCCGGATAAATATTTTATATGAAAATTTTTGATCATGACAATTTTAATTCTGTGGAAAGGGTGACGATACAATCTGAGCCTGCAAGCATGGAAAGGCGTAAATTTTTAATTGGCGCTTCAGCAGCCCTTGGAACAGCATGTTCCCCTGCCTCTCTATTTGCAAAACCTGATGATCCGGTTTTGAGATTAGGATATCTTCCAATTACCGATGCCGCCCCTCTTTTAATCGCACATGCCCTTGGCTATTTCCGCGACCAGGGAATTGCCGCACCACGGCCCGTTATGGTGAGATCCTGGAAAGTTTTAATTGAGTCCTTTCTTGCAGGAAAATTTAATTTCACCCACATGCTTTTTCCAATTCCCGTATGGATGAGGTTTAAACAAAAAATTCCTGTAAAGGTTCTGGCCTGGGATCATACAAACGGCAGTGCAGTAACTGTACAGGGGGGCTCGGATATAAAGGGTTTTGCCGATCTCGGTGGTAAAAAAATTGCCGTTCCATCCTGGTATTCCACCCATAATCTTATCATGCAGATGGGGATAAGGGCACGGGGACTAACGCCCGTAATAAAATCAGACGGAAGAAAGCTCAAACCGGATGAGGTGAACCTTTTTGTCATGTCTCCTCCTGAAATGGCACCTGCTCTGTCTGGAAAAAAAATGGATGGATTTATTGTTGCAGAGCCCTTTAATGCACTGGCCGAGATGAGATTAAAGGCGAGGATTATGCGTTTTACAGGTGATATATGGAAGAATCATCCATGTTGTGTCCTTGTCTGTCATGAAAGATTGCCAGGGCAATATCCTGCTTTTGTCCAGAAAGCTGTGAATGCAGTTGTAAGGGCTCAGCTCTGGTGTGAAGCCAACAGGGAAGAGGCCGCCCATATTTTAAGCAGGGACGGGGCTGGCTATCTTCCGGAGAAAGCCGATGTCCTGAAAAGGGTTTTTACTGTGTACGATATTAAAAAATACTCCGCAGGACCTGTGCCAAGGCCTGTGATGCACCCGCAATGGCATATTCACAGGATAGGGTTTCAGCCCTATCCTTTTCATTCTGCAACAAGATTTATTATAAAACAAATGTCTGAAACCCTTGTTGAAGGCGATTCATCGTTCCTTAAAACACTTGATCCGGCAAAGGCGGCAGCAGAACTTGTTGATGAGAGATTTGTGGTTAATGCCATGAATAATGACAGGGCATTTGGAACTTTTCCCGTTTCCAATATTGAAAAACCTTTTTCCCGGGAAGAGACTATTGAAATCGATTAACAGGTTTATATATAAAAATGCAAAGGAGGTTGGGCTTAATGTTGTATTTGGCACCGGGGATGCCGGCCTTAAATATGAAATTCTCGGGATGTTTATTTTTGTCACTATATGGATTGCAGTAAGTTTCATTTTTTCTATAACCCCTGATTTTGAACATTTCCGGGGATTTGCTCCTGTTCCTGTCTTTAAAGCTCTATGGGCGGCTGCCTTTGAAAGTCGTTTCTGGGTGTCTGTATGGGCAAGCCTCAGGCGAATTGGTATTGGAATTTTTATTGCTGCTTTACTTGGAATTCCGGCAGGACTTGTGGTTGGCTTTTTCCCGCGTTTCAGGAAATTGACATATTCTCCAATTCAATTTTTAAGGATGATAAGTCCGCTGTCATGGATGCCCGTTGCTGTAATTGTTTTTGCAAATTTTGATTCCGCAGTTGATTTTCTCATTGTCATGGCAACGATTTGGCCCATAATCCTCAATACGGCCATGGGGGTTATGAATATAAATCCCCAGTGGATTAAAATGGCATTAAACCAGGGCGCGGATAATGTACAGTTGCTGCGTACTATTGTCATCCCTTTTTCTCTGCCATATTGTTTAACAAGTATCCGTATGGCTCTCGGTATTGCCTGGATTGTGCTTGTCCCTGCTGAATTTCTTGGCGTTTCAAGCGGACTCGGGTATCTTATTAATGATGCAAGGGATACAATGGAATATGACAGACTCATGGCAATGATAATTGCCATAGGAATTCTTGGATTTATTCTTGACAGAATCCTTCAAAAAATTCAGACTGCTTTCAGATATCTATGGGTTGAATAGATATTTATGGCTTGAATGGCATTGGAAAATAATTATAAAATTCACGGCACAGGCGCATTTTGAAATAAAATTTGTATTAAGTCTTGCCGGGTATGCCGTTTTCTTTTTATAAGAAAGAGCTTGCTTTTGATAAAATAACTGATGCTCTTTTTATGTTCGTTGAGAGGCATAGTAACGCAGTCCAGATCTGCCTCATGGCAGTTATAAAAAAATAATATTATCAAATTAGGATCGGAGATGAAATAAGTTGAACAGAAATAGCGCAGAATTCCGGCCCATGTACAAGGCGCATTAAAGGTTGCATACTCAACGTATTCGGCCTTTGATGCAACGAAGTAGATGGGCCGGAAGACAAGCAATTTCGTTCAACTTAT
>WFQS01000695.1 GCA_015486915.1 Desulfobacteraceae bacterium | reverse complement strand
GCAAGACGTATTTTATTTTCCCTCTTGATCATGGAAAATTTTATGAGAAACTCCTTATCCCGGCAAAAAGGTTCAATGGCTTTTATCTCTTCAAGATCGGCAATCCATTTATCACCAATGGCATCGCATATCAGTTCTGCAAGACGCGGATTGGCCGAAACGATCCATCTTCTCGGAGTTACGCCGTTGGTCTTGTTGTTGAATTTTTCGGGCCAGAGCTCATAGAAATCCGGTACAAGTTTTGTTTTTACAAGTTCAGAATGAATTTCTGCCACGCCATTGACCGAATGGCTTCCAATGATTGCAAGATTGGCCATTCTCACCTGTTTTACATCTCCTTCCTCAACTATTGACATCCTTGCAATTTTATCTTTGTCATTAGGATATTTTAGTTCAAGAATTTTAAGGAAACGGCTGTTTATCTCATATATGATCTGAAGATGCCTCGGCACAACCTTTTCAACAATGGAAAGAGGCCATTTTTCAAGCGCTTCCGGCATTAAAGTGTGATTTGTATAACCAAGGGTTTTAGTTGTAATATCCCATGCCTTATCCCATTCAAGGCCATGCTCGTCAATTAAGGCGCGCATGAGTTCCGCCACGGTAAGGGATGGATGTGTATCGTTGAGCTGGATGGCAACCTTTTTATGGAACAGGTCAAAATTATCATGGGAATTAAGATATATTCTTATTATATCGTGCACTGAGCAGGCAACAAGGAAATATTCCTGGACAAGGCGCAGTTCTTTGCCAGCCTCCTTTGAATCGGATGGATAGAGAATTTTTGATATACTTTCAGATTCGATCTTGTCCCTTACAGCCCTGAAATAATCACCGTCATTAAAGATCTGCATATCAAAATTTTCAGAAGCCCATGCGGAAAAAAGCCGCAGGCAGTTGGCTGTCCTGCCCCCATAGCCTGCAATGGGAATATCATGGGATCTTCCCACTATAAGTTTCCAGTCTGTCCACATGGGATTGTAGTCACCGTTTAAATCCTTTGTATCCTCAATCCTGCCGTAAACAGGTATCATACATTTTTCCCCTGACCGTCCGATAAGCCATGGAGATGACCTGTTTGGCCAGAAATCAGGATCTTCGCGCTGATATCCGCCTATTATACTCTGCCGGAACAATCCGTAATCATAGTTAATTCCATAACCAAATCCCGGCATGTCAAGGCTTGCAATGGAATCTAAAAAACCCGCTGCAAGGCGGCCTAAGCCCCCGTTTCCAAGGGCAGGGTCCGGCTCGATTTCAACAAGTTCATCAAGATCGATCCCCATTATTTTTAAAGCTTCGCCACAGGTGTCAAATATGCCGAGATTAATGAGATTGTTGGATAAAAGCCTGCCAAGGAGAAACTCTATGGATATATAATGCATGCGCTTTACATCGCGCCTTTCATATCTTTTTTCCGTTTCAATGTGCAGATCTATCAAAAATTTACGTACAGCAGAAGAAACAGCATTAAACAGATCTCTTTTATCTGCATTTTTCATACTCTTTCCAAGGACATATCTCACATATTCACGAACGGAAGTCTCAAATTCTGAAAAATTAAAATCCAACATGATTCTCTCCTTTATGAAATTGTTTATTTATTGTATAATAGCCCAAAAAAAGGAGAAAAGCCATGCCAAAAACAAGTTACTGGGCGGACAGCTATGTTGAAAAAAGATGTACTGCAAAGGATGCCCTAAGCAAAATAAAACCGGGACAGAGGGTTTTTGTAAGTTCATCATGCGGTGAGCCCCAGCATCTCGTAAATGAATTGTCAAAATTATCTTCAAGGTTTACCGATCTTGAGATTGTCAGGCTTTTAAGCCTTGAATGCAGACCAATCACCCTTATTGCCAACAGGACCCATGCACAGCAGTTTAATGTCAGATCATTTTACCTTGGATCGGGCAAATCATCAAATATTAGAAAAAATTTAAGATTTATCACCCCCATAAATCTTTCCCAGGTTCCACAATTTTTTAAAACAAAACGAATGCCTATTAATGCGGCATTGATCCAGGTTTCCCCTCCCGATGATTTCGGGTGGATGAGTCTTGGTGTTTCAGTTGATATTACAAAAGCTGCTGCAGAATCAGCAGATCTTGTTATTGCCCAG
>WFQS01000694.1 GCA_015486915.1 Desulfobacteraceae bacterium | reverse complement strand
TCTATTTTGCATCATCACGGACAGAGAAAATGTCAGAACCGTCGCGGCAAGGGAATTCACAACAAAAAAAGGCCGGCAACATCAGGTGCTGTACAAGTGCAACAAACCGGTCAAGCAATATTACATCTACTTCCATGACTCTGTTCTTGGATGCACCTGTTATCTTAAAATCTCCTCGGGCTTAAGAAACCTGTACTCTTTTTACAGGCATGTCTGTGGTACGGCCTTGGATGTAATGATCGGCTACTAAACTGCTGTGCGGATGTGGATACCTCAACTATTTATGAGGGGGAAGCAGACCCTTTTGATCAACCGGTGCTGGATCATAAGGACCGGAAAGTTACACCACCTGATCTGAGAAAGGAACGGCAGCTGGCTCTGTGTGAAGAGTTGTTAAAACCCAAATATGCGGTCAATGGCTTCAAAACAGCTGAGTTGCAACGCATTTTGAGTGGCTTTTTTCGAAATTCCGTCCAAATTCGCTATGAAATCAAGAAATTGGTGGTCCGCGGTGCCATCCAAAAGCAGAAAGGTAAGTCATTTTATAGGGTTACAGAAACCGGGTGGAAATGGCTTTGGGCTTCAATTACATCCAAGCGCTATTTCAGAAACCCAGTTATTTCAGCCACTTTTAAAACAGAGGGTTCAAATACCCCGACACAACCATACATTTTGGAAGAAGGATTGGGACTCATCAATCAGGGGTTGAGCCAGATTACACAGGGCTTAGCTGTGAATATGTAAATTTCAAAAAAAGCGAATTTTTCTCACGTTTTTTAGGAACAAAGCATACTGTCGAGCCAGCTCGCCATTCAAAACAACCACAGACTTTGCCGGCAGTAAAGCCCAGGTTTTTAATGTTGCCTGAAATGCTTTTGCAAGAGCATCCTTGAGTGGAGCAAGCCACTGTACTTGATGCCCCCTGATGACAAGGATGAAACGAAAGTCAACCTTTTCAAGATCAACATTCATAATCTTTGCAGAGAGTTCATTCTCTGTCAGTTGATGACGTTTTAGGCAGGCGGCCATACCCAATGAAAACGCATTCAGCAATTTGCTTCTGATGTCATCAATAAATTGATCAAATTCAGGCTGTGTCGAGGGACGGGGAGAACTTGACTTCGCTTCTACTATCCAGATCACAGGAGGGGCTTCGGTATGAAGCAGTAAAAACTCGGCCATCTGTATACCGGGTTGCAGATCGTGCAGAATTCTACTTTTTTCAATATAAAAACAATGTCCTTCCGGGAAAGGACCAAAGGTCATGCCGGATTCATGAATTGGTTCAGTGGTCATCATTGCAGGGCCAGCCCTATTTCTTCTTTATATAAACGAACCGATTCCTCAATGATCGGGTTGTCAGGCATGTTGCTGCGTAAATCTGTCACTGTCCACCCTTGTTCATCCGCAGAAAGTACAGGAATCGACATTGCTCTCTCTTGGGCAATTAAAAATAATTTTTTTACAACAAAATAGGAATGGCTGGCTATAACAACCTGAATACCACATTTAGCAAGCAATGCTATGATATCCAGAAATTGCGAGATGGCAACTGGGTGCAATGCCGATTCCGGTTCATCAATAAACAGGAGAGAATCCGTTGAAAGATATCTGTTTCCAAGAAGAGTATCTAAGATCGCTATTTTTTTAATACCTTCTGCGGTAACGCCAATGGAGAATTTTTGATTTCCTTTTTTAAACTGCCACCGACCTGAGCGTTCTTCAAATTCAACTTTACCGCTCAGTATTGATTCCAGATGCTTTCTTGACCGGGCAAACTCCTTATAATCCTTTCCTCCTCTGGGAGCCTGCCTCAGAGCCCGGGCAAGATCAAGATAGGTGTTATCAAAACCAAAAGCCTTGTCTTCTTCGCGTGATTTAAGGATAATCTTATGTAGAGAAAGCACTTCTTTTGCAGGGAGAAAAACAGAGTTACTGGTGCGGGGAGAAACATGATTTACCAAAGTAGATATCTTTTTGGTCGTATCCCGACCAAAGCTGTAGCTAAATTCCTGATCGCCAACAAACATCGAGCAGGATAACGGAGCATCGGCACCCTTATTGACTAAATCACCAATCTTGTCGGGCTGAAATGTCCAGTACAGCTTATCCGCCAGAATTTCAGATGCCGTACGTTTTTCATCACCACGTCTGTATCCCTCCAGGGTACGGAAAGTACTGTATAATGCCTTGAGCAGAAAGGTCTTGCCGCAGCCATTATCCCCAAGAATAAGATTAACGGCACCGAGTCCCGATACAGACAGATCTGTGATCGGCCCAAAGTTCTTCACTGTAATTGCATTGAGCATCTAATGAATTCCTTATTAGTGGATAAGCTGATGTTAGAATTATCTGGAGACGATTTTTCCTGCATTTTGAGTTGGGTCACGGTAGGAATGCCGGTTACCCGGCACCCCCCGTACAGATCCGTACGTGAGGTATTACCTCATACGGCTCCTACCTCGGGTAATAAC
>WFQS01000693.1 GCA_015486915.1 Desulfobacteraceae bacterium | reverse complement strand
TAAGTTGAACAGAAATAGCGCAGAATTCCGGCCCATGTACAAGGCGCATTAAAGGTTGCATACTCAACGTATTCGGCCTTTGATGCAACGAAGTAGATGGGCCGGAAGACAAGCAATCTCGTTCAACTTATAAAATTTTCGATCCTTAACATCATTACAGCCTGTTCCTCCACAGGAAATGGTTATAGGCAGGAAAAATGGTATAGGCATAAGACGGATCTTAAATTTACTGAATATTTGAAATTATTTCATAAAACCCGGCAACCAGGTAACAATTGCAGGAAAAGCAATTAAGAGCCCTATGGTGATTATATACGCAGGAAGGAAAAGCGTAACCCCCTTAAAGACATTTTTTAAGGGTACATTATCTGCTACACCTGCCACTACATATGTTGTTGCTCCCACGGGAGGAGTAACAGCGCCAAGAGTTGTAACAACTGTAATTGTAACTGCAAACCAGACAGGATCATAGCCCATGTTCATGGCAAGGGGGAAAAAAATAGGTATTGTGACAAGTAAAAGGGCCAGAGCATCCATAATAGCCCCCCCTGCAATATAAATCAGTGTTATGCAGACAATAATTATTGAATCGGATACATGAAGGCCTGCCACCCATGAAGCAAGATCAAATGGTATCCTTGTCACGGCAAGGAATCTTCCAAATATCATGGCACCTGCAATGAGCATGATCACCATGCATGATATTCTTAATGTGTCTTTGACTGCTTTTTTAAAATCTGCCCATGAAAGAGTTTTTCTTACAAGACTTATTACAATGGCAAAAAACGAACCTGCAGCACCGGCTTCTGCAGGAGTGAAAAAACCAAAGTACAGACCTGCCATGATGAGAAAAAACAGGATAAGCATTTCAACGCTTCCGGAAAGGGATCGTATTTTATCCTTAAAGGAAGTTTTCTCCCCCACAGGACCCCAGTCAGGATAAATAAGGCAGAGGATATACACGGTAAGGGCAAGGAGCAGTGTCAGTAAAACACCTGCGCCAATACCTCCGTAAAACAATTTTGCTATGGACTGCTCAGTGGCAAGGCCAATGATAATAAGGACTATACTTGGTGGGATAACAACCCCAAGTGTTGAACCGCATGCAATGGCACCGGTACTTAATATCGAAGAATAACCGTATTTTTTCATTTCAGGCAGGGCAACTGTACTCATTGTGGCGGCAGTTGCAGTATTTGACCCGCATATTGCAGCAAAGGCACTGCACGCCATAACCGTTGCCATGGCAAGGCCTCCCCTGATATGTCCCACCCAGGTGTAGGCTGATTTATACAACCTTTCGTTAACACCGGAATAAAATCCGATCTGCCCCATGAAAATAAAAAGAGGTATGACAGTGAGACCGTATTTCGAGCAGACAGACCAGAATACAGAGCCTGCCATATTAATACCTGCATTGAGGCTTATCACATGGGAGAACCCTGCAAAGCCGACAATTGCCATGGCAAAACCCACGGGCATGCCTAAAAAGAAAAGTATGAATAACAGGGATAAAATCCCGATAATCCCAATAAATGCTAGATTCAAGTTTTATCTCCGGAATTTGATGAAAAGTTCATAGATAAAAAGCAGCACAAGTACAGCAACTCCAAAAGAGAACACCAGTATAAAAGGATAATAGGAGATTCTTAAGGTTTCAGACACCTCGTGAACATTTTTTAACACAACAGCCTTTTTAAAAAGCTGCCATGAAAGCAGGGAAAAAAAACCGATACAGACAAAAGAATTAATTATCTGTGCAGTCTTTTTTATTACATCAGGAAATCTGTCAAAAAAAATACTTACATAGAGATGTTCTTTTTTTTCATGGGAATACCCAAGGGAAAGGGCAAAAATCACAGCTCCGAGGAAACCCATTATCTCAAAAGTGCCCCTCACCGGAAACCCAAACTGCCTTAACAGGATATTGGCACAGGTAAGAGACATCATAAGCACAAGTAAACAGCCCCCGGCAAGCACCTCGAGGCTGTTTAATTTTTTTAAAAATTTATCCATTGTTACTTGCCATTATTTTGAATGTTCAGCGATCATTGTTTTAATTGAACTTACAATTTCTTTTCCCTTAAAACCCTTTTTATCGGCTTTTACTATCCATTTTTCAACAATTGGGGACAGTACAGCATTCCACTTGGCAGTACTTTTTTTATCAAGTTTTATGAATTCAACCCCGTGAACTTTTTTGGACCATGCAATGGCATCCCTTACATGGGAATCCATGTAATTTCCCGTCCATTCTGCCTGGTCTTCTGCAAGATTGTCCATAATTTTTTTTGTGTTTTCAGGCAGAGATTTCCATGTATTTAAATTCATAACAACTGCAAAGGGATAAACAACCGTGTTGGTCATGGTGACAAATTTGCAGTCCTCGGCAAATTTTAAGTCCTTCATCACCTCAAGGGATGAAAACAACCCCTGAACAACACCTTTTTGAAGGGCTTCAGGTGTTGCAGACATTGGCATACCAATCTGGTTTGCACCCCAGATCCTTAAAATTGCAGCAGCCCCGCCGGAAGCTCTTAAATCAACACCTTTTATATCGGCAAGGGTCCTTACCGGTTTTTTGCACATGATACTGGCCGGAGCCGATGTAAACATGGTAAGTACTTTCACCTTATTAAAAGAAACCGGTTTATATTTTCTATAAAGGTCTAAAAGAACAAGGCTTCCCGTTTCTGAATCGGGAATACCAAGTGGCAGACTTACAGCATTGGTGACTGTAAAACGTCCGGGCTGATATGCCATGCACAGGCACCCGATATCTGCCTGACCTGCAATAACGCCATCCATCATGCCTTTTGCCCCGAGAAGAGTCCCACCGGGGAACGTATTAATTTTGATCCTGCCGTTTGTTTTCTTTTCAACCTGTTTTTTCCACCTTTCCATTTGAACACATGGAAAAGTTGGTGCCGGTGGAAAATTTGCATAATTTAAAGTTACAGATTTTGTCTGACCCGTGCTTACACCTAAAAAATACGGCATAACAAACAATACTGCAAATACTGCAGCCATTGTCAAAACAGATAATTTTTTCATAATAAATCTCCTTTTTTATTTTTATTTATTTCCATTTCTGTGATCAAATACCCTTTTACTCTTTCTCTGGGTTCTTGGAAGCTCATGAAAAGCTAATATCTCAACTTCAGATCTCACAAGAAGTTTCCTTCTGAGTTTGTCTGCAACAAGTCCTGCAAGGGCTTTATCATCATCTGATGAACATGAATAATCCCTTTCAACCCTGATTGTCATCATATCTCTTCCATCTTTATTATGATCAAGATGTATCTGGTATTCACTTCCTATCCCGTCAATGGTGTTTAAAACAAGATCCACCTGGCTTGGATAAATATTAACAGCCCTGTATATGAACATGTCATCACTTCTGCCTATTATCCTGCCATGTCTTGGAAATGAAAGGCCGCACCTGCACTCTCCGGGAATAATCCTTGTTATGTCATGGGTACGGTAACGGATAAGGGGGCTTGCCTCTTTTTTCAGAGTTGTAATTACAAGTTCACCTTCTTTGCCATCCGGGACAGGTTTTAATGTGTCAGGATCTATGATTTCAAATATAAAGAGATCATTCCAGAAATGAATCCCTTCGTGATATGAGCAGTCAAGGCCCGTTCCAGGACCGTAAAGTTCTGTTAATCCGTATATATCGTATATTTGATTAACGCCGGTGAGTTCTTTAATATAAGATCTCATGGTGTCACTGCTGCGTTCTGCCCCAAGTATAATTTTTTTAAGATTTATTTTAGACTTCAGCCCCCTGGTATTTATCTCTTCTGCCATGAGAAGGGCCATGGATGCAGTGGAACAGAACACTGTACTCTGCATGTCAACAAGCATTTCAACGTGCATGTCGGTATTCACAGGTCCCATGGGAACAGCCATTGCCCCGAATCTTTCACATCCAAGCTGAAAACCTGCTCCTGCAGTCCACAGTCCATAGCCAACGGCAATGTGCACCCTGTCATTTTTTGTCATCCCGGAAAGTTCATAGCACCTTGCAAACATATCAGCCCACACATCAATATCGTTTTTTGTGTAGCACATTATTTTTCTTTTTCCCGTTGTGCCAGAAGAACCGTGAATCCTCACCACATCCTTGTCCTCAACGGATTTTAATGGAAGCGGATAATCTCCCATAAGATCGTTTTTATCAAGAAAAGGAAGATGTTCAAGATCAGATAAATTCCTCACATCATCTGCCTTTATTCCTGCTTTTCTATATTTTTCCGTATAAAGAGAGGAATTGTTCAAACAATGGTTTAATGTCCATTTAAGTCCCTTGAACTGAATATCCTCAATTTTCTCTTTTGTTAAATTTTCAGGTATAAACCCCATTCCTTTTCTCCTTCATTTCTAAACTCAGCTGTAATTCAAATTTCAGATTACAACATATCTACTACATTCTTTGTTTATCTTGTTTTAATAAAAAATCACGCAATGCAAAACACCCAGGCTTCGCGTAGTCTGCCCGTTCTTTGTCAATTCTTTTATTCTTTAATCAAAATTATGGTCAGAGCCAGTTCGGCCTTATGTAAATTAAATAGAACAACTTCTCTTCATGCTCCGTTTTTATATGAAACTCCTGCAAAATACTTTGAATTATTAGAGTTTCATGTTTTGTTGAGAGGCTGTCTGAGAGTCTCCAACTCGGCCTCATGGCAGTTATAAAGGATGTAAATCATTTAAAATATTCAAGGCAACCGATTCCTTGTTCTTTAAAATTCTGGAACCCCTTGTTATTTTACAGAGACTTATACCGAATTTATCAGCTATTTTTCTCTGCGCCACACCACGATGCAGCTCCACAAGAAGTCTCCATCTCAGTGAAATGTCAACAAGTTCGGCAGGAGTCATAATCTCCTCAAAAAAAGTCTCAAGGTCATCTAATTTTTTTATGGATGTAATAACTTCTAAAAGTTCCCTGTCAAGCGGCATATTTTTTCCTGTTAACCCGCATAATTTATTATTATGTCCTTTTCACCCGTACCATTGTCTTTGTTTCTGTAAACAGAAACATACACTTATTTTACTATTTTGCAAGTTTTTTTCATATTTAAAAAATCTAATTTGACTATTGACCAAAATATATCAAAATGGTATAAGCCCGTTTATTGTTTTGGAGGAGTGGCCGAGTGGTTGAAGGCGGCGGTCTTGAAAACCGTTGAGTGTCAAAGCTCCGTGGGTTCGAATCCTACCTCCTCCGCCAGATTATTCAATTATCAATACGGAGAAATGGCCGAGTGGCTGAAGGCGCTCGCCTGCTAAGCGAGTATGGGCGTTATAGTCCATCGAGAGTTCGAATCTCTCTTTCTCCGCCAAACGCCTTTATGAAACTTGAAAATAAAAAAATACTTATCACGGGTGCAGACGGATTCATAGGCTCTCATCTTACGGAAAAACTTGTTAAAAGAGGATACCGTGTAAAAGCATTTGTTTTCTATAACTCTTTTAACAGCTGGGGATGGCTGGATCATTCTTCAAAAGAAATAAAAAAAAGACTGGAAATTTTCACCGGTGATATACGGGACCCATTTGGTGTCAACAAAGCTGTGAAAGACTGCAATATCATATTCCACCTTGCTGCCCTGATTGCCATTCCCTATTCTTATCATTCCCCTGCAACATACGTTGATACAAATATCAATGGCACCTTGAATATTCTGCAGGCTGCAAGGGCAAACAATATTGAAAAAATTATTCATACCTCAACAAGTGAAGTTTACGGTACGGCAAAATTTGTACCCATAACAGAGGATCACCCTCTCCAGGGCCAGTCTCCATATTCTGCTTCAAAAATAGGAGCCGACCAGATGGCATGGTCTTTTTTCACATCATTCAATCTTCCCGTGGCAACAATACGTCCCTTTAATACATATGGTCCAAGGCAGTCTCTGCGTGCCGTTATCCCGACTCTGATAAGTCAGATCGCAAAGGGAAACAGGAAAATTAAACTTGGAGCCCTCACGCCCACAAGAGATTTCAATTTTGTTAATGACATAACAGAGGCTTTTATTAAAGTGGCAGAATCTGACAATTCCGTTGGTGAAGTGATGAATGCAGGAAGTAATTTTGAAATTTCCATTGGAAAAACTGCAGAACTCATTGCCGAGTTGATGAATGCAGATATTGAAATTTTATCGGATAAACAGAGATTAAGGCCAGAAAAAAGTGAAGTCAACAGACTCTGGGCTGAAAATAGAAAAATCATGGAACTTACTGAGTGGAAGCCGGAATTTGCAGGAATTGAGGGATTTAAAAAGGGACTTGACCTTTGTATCAAATGGTACACAAAACCTGAAAATCTACAATTATTCAAGCCGGATGTCTACAATATATGAGTCCATGTCAGGGTTAAGGACGCACCCTTGTTAAAGGCTTACTCTCAAAATAACTTTACATTTTGGAAGCCAATTCATCCACATGGTATGGTCATTTGATTGATTGCTGAAGCCATATAACCGGCTCCGAATCCATTATCAATATTTACCACTGCAATATTGGGGCAGCAGGAATTAAGCATGCCGAGAAGAGCTGTCATTCCGCCGAGATTGGTCCCATAGCCAATACTTGTTGGCACTGCAATCACGGGAGCTTTAACCATACCTGCAACCACACTTGGCAGAGCTCCTTCCATACCTGCAACCACAATGAGAACTGAGGCATGTTCAATTAATTTCCTGTGGGCAAAAAGCCTGTGTATTCCTGCAACTCCCACATCAAAAACAGAAGATACCTTGTTCCCCATTATGCCTGCGGTAATAAAAGCTTCCTTTGCTACGGGTATGTCCGAGGTGCCGGCCGATATAACAAGGATTTCTCCTTTTGCCAAAATTTCAGGTTCTTTCTGTTTTATCAGAAGAATGCGTGCATCCTCATGAAAGCAGGCCTTTTCAAATTCCTTTTTCACCATCATGGCTTTTTCTTTTTCAATTCGGGTCACCATGATTATATCTTCTTCGTTTAACATTGAATTAATAATACCAATAATCTGGGAACTGGTTTTACCCTGACCAAATATAACCTCCGGGAAGCCTTTTCTAATGGAACGGTGATGATCAATATGTGCATAATTGATATCCTCAAAGGCAAGTTTGTCAAGAAGATTTTCCGCATCTGTGGGAGACAGACTGCCTGCTGCTATACTGTTAATAATATCAGTAAGTCTTTTATTATTCATAGCTTTTAAATTTATTTCCTGCTGTAATTTTTATATTAAGGAGCTCAATTTTGACAAAACAACTGATGCTCTTTTTATTTTTGTTGCAAGGCATTGTAACGCAGTCCAGATCGGCCTTATGGCCGTTATAATTATTGTCGTTTAAGCCATCCAAGCCCCTTTGGATTTTTACTGACTTCATTATTTTTATTTTCAGAGGAATCATTTACAATTTGGTCCTGATAATTATCGTTTTTTTTATCTGTGCGGACACCATTTTCATCATCTGAATGGGTGGATAATGAAGGCGTGTATCCCCATTTATACCTTCCGAATTTCAAATAACCTTGGACATTGTTCAATCTTGCGTCTTTATTTATTGAAACAGGGATAACATTTCCTTCCACCTGGGACTGGATATATTCTGCAAGTTCCATGCTGCCACCCCCTGACAGAATTATGGAATCAATATCCCAGTCTTCTTCCCAGAGCCTGTTCAAATCCGCTGCAATGGCAGAAGCTGCGTGGGTATAAACTCTTTTTTTCAGATTGGAAATATTATATTCTTTCCCCCTGATTTTTATCATGCCTGATTCAATATATTTAAACATCCTGTAAAGTTCAATATTAACGCCGCTTTCCCGCCTTAACTTATTTGCAATGACAGAAAAACATTTTGATATACCAGTATCCATGGTTGTGGAGCTTCTTTCCACATATTGAAGGTGGTCAAATATACTGAAATCAGTTGTTCTGAACCCTATATCAACAACTCCAAGTTTCTGCATGGCAAGAGTTTTATCTCCAATCTGTCCATTATCGTTCATAATAAGGTTAAAAATACTTCCTATTGGCTGGGGGATCATATGAATTTTTTTGATATGAATTTTTTTTCTAACATCTTTTCCATTCTGGTAATGGAAAGTGATCTCATGGCGGCCCTGTATAATATCTGTAAATTTTTTATAATCCCTTTTTAAAAATCCAACGGGAAGGCCTGAAACAACATTCATGGAAGTAACATCTTCGCAGCACACTCCTGCTGCAGTGACAGCAAGAATTTTAGCAAAATCCGTTATCAATTTATTCTGATCAAGTGTAAAATCACGTACGTTGGATTGAAGTTCTGCATAATTCCCTACAAAATACGATTTATTATTTAAAGTCACATGAAGATTTGAGGCAGATGAATTCTCCCCTATTGAAGAATTAAACTGTATATCTGCAGGATCTCCCACAAGTGATTTAAAAATAACAGAATTTTTACCGTTAAAGGCTTTTGTGAATCCAAATCCAACATCAATTCCCACGATTTCCATGGTTATTCTCCTTATACTTGACCGTTTCCTTGTGTGAGACCTTTGCAAAACAAGTTATATCGCCTATTTTCCACGGCAAGCTCAACTGTATCCGTAAATATTCGACTTTATAATGTAAATTTTGGACAGTGCTTTATATTCGCCTATTTGGGACTGTAAAAGCATACTAACGCTATTGTGAAGGCCAAAATAGGCGAAGATGGAGTGCTGGCCGAATATTTACCTGTATCCTCAAAAAAGTTTAATAAATTCATAAGGTTAAAAACATCGCCTTTTCCAATACAAACTAATGAAAACTAATTTGAACATTATTCAAAGATCTCTTTTGATTATAATACGTGTTTGCCCGATTTTTTTGAATTCTTTTTTAAAAATGGAGAATAGCACTATAAAATAGTCATAGTCAAGACAGGTGAGATATAAATCTCAGACATAAATTTTATGTAAAACATTAGGCATATTGGAGTTTCATCGAAGACCACTTTTTCTTCTTTCACAGGAAGGTCGGAACGCTCGGTAAGTTCATGCCCATTACTGCCGGGTTGCTGGCCTCTAGAACGCTTGGGTTTTGGGTCTTTTGGCTTTCCGTTCTCCTCTTCCTTGGCACTTGGCTTTTCGCTTTTCTTCCCAAATATACGATGCCTCAGATCACGAATTTGCCCTTCCAGTTTCTTGATCGTTTGCTGGAGTATTTTTCACGGAAAATGGCTTTGCCATGCATTGCTCGCCAATACCTCACAGTAGATTTTAATTCCATATACTCTTTTTCAAGAATGAGAACCTGCACAGATGGTTCGTTCAGTCTATCAACGGCTTGATGAGCATGGATATACAAGTGCTGTGGTGGCTGTTTTTTTTGGCTTGATTTTTAGCTCTTGTTTCCTTTCGAACCTGCGTCCGAGCTAATAAACACGACGACAGATTTCAAAATCCCGGCTATAAATTTTGAAAGCATTCCAATCTCGATCTAATGCTGTTGATATTAATTTATAAGTTCCTTTAGGTACCCCTTCCCCTATAGAAGAAGAATCGTCAGGATCGGTAACTGTCAGCGGCAGGATCAGTGACGGACTTAATGTGTAACTCACAGTGGAAAAGTAACCACTTGGCATATTTCTCGAATCTTCATCTTCAGTAAAGGGAATTATTCTATCGTAAAGCTCGAAAGTATGAGTTGGTTCGGAATAGAAAAAGGTAAAAATATGATTACTGCTGTCAGATATACCAAGGAATATATCGCAATTTGGGCATGAAAAACCTGAATTTCCAATTGTAAATATACTTAAATAAAGAACGTCATCAACAATATTTGCATTCCCTTCAATACAACTTTTGGCAACAACTTCATCAGTAGTCGCAAACGGGCCAAAATAAACAGAGTATTCTACAGCAGTACATTCACCTTGTTTATCACATATTTCCAATTTTATCGGCCATTCTCCATTCCATTGAATATTAAAAATATTATGTGCTTCCATCAACTTTTGTGGATCTGGTATAATTTTAATAGATGCATAGTTATCACCCGTCTGCGTAGCAAGAATATGGGAATCACTGAGGATAACCTCAAGGAAGTGACCGGTGATGTCTGCTCCGGCAACAGATACTTTCAAAGTGTCCCAATCAATATCTTCGATTCCGTCCTCATCTTGAAACTTTATTGTAAAGCCTTTTCCTTGAACAAGATTTTTTTGAAAATCCATGGATTCATCCCCTGGATCTGGAGAAATGGAAATCTCGGGTGTGCTGTTTTCTGCGATCTGTACCGATTTTGAAACGCTTTGCCCGCTGTTGTCGGTTACC
>WFQS01000692.1 GCA_015486915.1 Desulfobacteraceae bacterium | reverse complement strand
TCTTCTTTAATTCCTGGATCACAAACCTGTACATGATGGGTGGACCGCAAAGGGCACAGAAGGTCGTTTCAGGATTAACCTCAATCCTTTCAAAAAGACCGGTGACAACACCGACATACTGTTTCCATATGCCTTCGTCATCTGAATCAACGCTGAAAAAATATTTTATATCGGTTCTGTTCATCATGCCGAGCAGCTCATACTTGAAAAGAATATCATTGGGATTTCTTGACCCATACATCAATACAAGATCTTTAAAACTTGCCCTGTCATCAAGAATTGAAAGCAAAAGTGAGCGCAGTGGGGCAAGCCCCAGTCCGCCTGCAATGAGCATGATATCTTTTCCCTTGAGTTCTTCAAGTGGAAAACCGTTGCCAAAGGGCCCCCTTATGGCAACCTGATCCCCGGGATGCAGTTTGAATAATGCGCTTGTAACCACACCTGCTTTTCTTACACAAATTTCAATGGTGCCCGGTCTTGACGGGGGAGATGAAATGGAAATAGGAGCCTCCCCAACTCCAATGACAGTAAGTTCAATAAACTGACCGCATAGATGTGAAAATTGTTCTGCTGCTTCTTCATTGATCAATTTTAATTGAAAAAGCCTGTGACCGCTTATCTGGGGCAGTATACGCTCAATTCTCGCAAGCTGCGGCTGAAAGACAAGATCGGTTTTATTTTTTTGTTGCACTTCAGGTTCCATTCCCTCCCCCCATAAAATTAAAAATTATTCAAGAATAAAATGCCGTTATTTTATCAGAGCAGCTACTTTATCGAGGAAGACTTCCGGTATAATGGGCTTTTCCATATACTCATCAGCTTCAAGATATTCGCCGTCTGTCTCAGGGTCAAACTTAAGACCGGTGACTTCAGTTACAGCTGTTAAGATAATAACGGGAATATGCTTAAAACGGTCATCATGTTTGATATCGGCGCACATATTAAAGCCGTCATCAAAATTTTCCATCATGACATCAAGGATAATAAGATCCGGCATATCCTCAGCGAGATATTTTTTTCCGTCTTTAACATTGTCTGCAAGTTTGACCATGTAGCCTGCATTATCAAGGATCATTTTTAATCCTGCAATAAAATCAGGGTCATCATCAACAATTAGAATCTTTTTGTTCTGGGCCATATAACCTCCTTATGTAAAAATCACGAAATGAGATTTTCGTAAATCGCTTTTTTGTCAGTTTTTAAAAATCTCAATTTAACCCATGGTTACAATACACTTAAGATACACTTCATGTAATTGCTATATCAGGAAAGAGAAATAAACTTCAAGAAAAAAATAAATCAAATTTTTTCTATAAATTTTATTCTATTCAGCCAGCTTACAGATTTTAAAAGATTTTCCCGGTTAAAGACTTCAAGACTGATTGTGCCTTTAAATTTTTTTAAAATTTTTATTGTATTTTCCATTAATTCATCGCCTGTTCTGTCAAGGCTTACATGATCTTTCGGTGGATGCGTGGAAAAATCAACACCATGAAGGTGAATAAGGGGAATCCTTGTTTTATACCTGTTGAAAATTGATTCAATATCAAATTTATATTTGATTAAATGTCCTGCATCAATACATACAGATAACTCGTATTCTTCAATGATATTGTCAAGGTATTCAAATGGATAATCAAGGGTTTCAATGGACACATCCATGGGATTTACGTCAGATGAAACAAAAAGTTCCAGGCTTTTTCTAACCCTGTTCTGCCATTTTTTTATTCCGTAACTGCCTGTTTCTGCATCCCGGGCCGTAAAATCCAGGTGAAGTGTATGTGTTGCAGGCTTTAAAGGCTTGCACAGTTCCATCACCTTTTTTATAGTATCAACGGCTTTGATTCTGTTTTCAAGTAATACATCGGTGAAGGAGATATCAGTTGGAAGGTGGATATTGTATGTTATATCAAGGTGTTGACCAAGATATGCAAGCTCTTTGATTTCATCTTTTGATGGAAGCACCTCTTCTGGAACACTTTCAAATACAAGCAGTTCAATCTCATCAAAATCTTTCCCAAGTTTTTTAACATTGGGAATAATATTGTCAGGGTATATAAAAGATGTTGTTCCAAGTTTAAAAGGCCATTTTTTTTTCATATGTTAGATTCAGTTCCTTATGCCGGCACAAAGTGTGTGAGAATATTATATTAAAAAAAGCATAAATGATAAAACAACGGAAATAAATGAAGATAAAAGCATTAAATCGCATGCCTGTGTTATTTTATTTACATCGGGGTCTTTAAAGTTTTTTCCGATAAAAGGTTTTTCCACAAGAATTCCACCATAATAGTTTGGACCACCCAACTTTACCATCAAAGCGCCTGCAAAAGAGGCTTCTGCATAACCTGAGTTGGGGCTTTTATGCAGACGGCCTTCTTCAAATCCATTTTTCAAAGCATTTCTGCCTCTTTTTTCCGGGAAAAAGAAAGCTGCAAAAGAAATTATAACTACAGAGATCCTTGCCGGAATAAAATTTGCGATATCATCAATTTTTGCAGCAGTTCGTCCGAAAAGAGAGTATTTTTCGTTATTATAGCCCACCATGGAGTCAAGTGTATTGATCATTTTATATGCCATTGCAAATGGGATTCCACCGATAAGGGCAAAAAAAAGCGGGGATAAGAAACCATCCACAAAATTTTCAGCAACGGTTTCTATGACAGCCCTTATCACTCCTGTTTCATCAAGAAAATTTACATCCCTTCCAACAATCATGGCAAGCTGCTTTTTTGCCTCGCTTAAGCCGGAATTTTTCAGTGCACAGGCAACTTCACTGGCTGCCTTTTCAAGGGTTTTTGCAGATAAACAGAAAAAAAGCAGGATGATTTCAACAAGATGCGCAAAAAAAGGATTTATCAGGAAACACAATCTCAGTATAAGAAAAGTGACAAGCCATGATAAAAAAATCAGGGACAGGGCAAAAAAGAATCCGGAAATAAATTGATCCTTAATTATTTTCCTGAAAAACGGTTCTGCATTTTCTATGACTTTTCCCATGAACACAACGGGATGCGGCAGCCACAAAGGATCGCCCAGGATAAGATCCATAATAAACGCGAAAAGGATGATATACCATTGAATATCAGATAAAATCATTGAACTTCCTTAAACATCGGGCAAGTCGTTTATTCTCTTTTTCCGTTTTCAGGGAAAACCTGATAAAATTATCTGACAGCCCCTGGAAATTGGCGCAGTCCCTGATGAGGATTTTTTTGTCTGCAAGAAATCTGCATATTTTATCTGATTTTATTTTGTTTTCCAATTCAGCCAGTACAAAATAGG
>WFQS01000691.1 GCA_015486915.1 Desulfobacteraceae bacterium | reverse complement strand
GGGAGCATAAAAATGGAGCATATCTTCAGTTTCTGCAGGTTCAGAAGATATGGCCAGTGACCGGATTATTTGACTTTCTTAATTTTAATGGAACACAGGACAGACAATTGAATATTCTTGTTACCACCATGGGGGCTTCATGGCAGATTCTGCCGGAAATTACCGGGTTTACAAACCCTGGAGCTGTGGATCTATTCCGATTTCATTCCGGAATTCAGGAAATAAACAGAACAAGACAAAAATATAATATCGTACCGGCCGATGAAATATGGGTGATTTCAAGCTGCGGCAGTAAAAGTGAAGAAAGCATTCAGGCAATGCTTGCATGGTATGATGCCCTGAATACTGCTGAAAAACCTGTTTTACGGATATGGAAAATCAAATATACAGATGCCCTTGCAAGTGAAAAAGAGTGCAGAATAATGGCAGAAGGCATTCATACCTTTGTCTGCTGCGCTGCTGAAAAAACAGAAAAAGGCAGGCTTATGCTGTCCCTTACAGGCGGGAGAAAAACCATGAGTACGGATCTTCAGCAGGCTGCTGCATGGTTCGGATGCGATGCACTTATACATATTGTGGATAACCCTGCGCTTACCAGCCGGTTTAATTCCGGTAAATGGGGAATTAATAAATTTACAATTCCTCTGCCGGAACATGAAGCTGATACATTCACACCTTTTTGCCTGGGAAATATGCCCCGCAGTCCTTTGGCCGATCTTAAGCGTGATTCAGGGCAGCCCTGTCCTGTTATCATGCCTGAAAATGAAATTCCCTGTCTGTATGAAGTGGACAAAAACCTGTTTTTGACACGCAAAATAGAAGACACAAAGGCTAAAGCAGGATTTTTGATGTCCAATTATTCCAATAAAATTCTTCAGGGCGAAAAGGTAACAAATTTTCTGGCACTTTACAGTTTGCCTGAGCAGATTATTGCCGGTTTGAAAAAATGGAAATTCGGCCTTTATCCGGAACGTGAACAACAGGAACTTGCCATTTTAAAAAAATTGCCAAAAACTGAACTGCACTGCCATCTTGGTGGAATTGCAAATGTGCATGAACTGATCACAATTGCGGACTCTGCCCGACAGGATATTGAAAAACACCGCAGATATCTTGAGCCGTATATTAAAAAATGGGAAAATCTTGCAGCAACGAGAGACCCTGACCTGATAATGAAAGAACTCGGCTCGCTTAAATCCGTAAGAAATACGGCGGCCAATGTTCCACAGGCTTTATGCACAGCCGCATTTATCCTGGCATTTGAGAATGATCCGGATCTTTTGCATCAGGTGATATACGGCCGGCTCACAGACCCGCAAAAATTCTGCGCAGTGACATTCGGACCATATGAACGTATTGGTGATCTTCAGGGTTCAGGCCTTTTAACGCACAAAAACTGCCTTGAAACTGCATGCAGAATTATTGCAGAAAAAGCAATTGAACATAATGTGCAATATATGGAAATACGATGTTCTCCGGTTAAATATGCCGGGAAAAATCAAAGTGCACATGATGTTTACAATACCATTTCAAAAACATTTTCAGAATTTGATAAAGACCTGAAAATTTCCCTGATTTTCACTGCAAGCCGCCATGGAGAAAAACAGCAAATTAAACATCATGTTGACCTTGCAGAGCAAATCATAAATTATCAGGACCAGGACAATAACAATCCTGTATGTCTGCGAGGGTTTGACCTTGCAGGCAATGAAAAGTCATGCGCAGCTTCTGCCATGCAGAAACATTTTCTACCCCTGATGAAGGAATGCATGCATTTTACCATCCATGCCGGTGAAAATAGCCCTGTTGAAAGCATCTGGGAAGCTGTGTATCACCTGAGCGCCCAGAGAATTGGGCACGGCCTGACATTAAAAGATAATCCTGCGCTTATGGAAAAAATTATTGACAGCAATATTGTGCTTGAAATGTGTCCGTCAAGCAATTTCCAGATCGCAGGTTTTAAGGACAATTTTTTTGACAGCACATGCACACGTGAAACTTATCCTTTAAAGCAATACCTTTATAAAGGCCTTGCCGTAACTGTGAATACAGACAACCCCGGCATTTCAGACACTGATTTCACAAAAGAACTTCACAGGGCCTGCCGCTTAACGCCTGAAGGATTAAGTATGTGGGAAATTCTGTCCATCATCCGTAATGGTTTTAAAGGGTCTTTTGCAGTAAGATCAGTCAGGAATGAACTTTTGAAAAAAGCTGAGCAGAAAATTGTAGAATTATTACCTGATTTTAAAGAATATATTGATAATTAACGGTATTATGGCTGTTTATAAGAAAGAACGTACTTTTGACAAAGTACAAATGCTCTTTTTATCTTATTTGTGAGGCACAGTAACGCAGTTCAGCCCGGCCTCATGGCCGTTATAAAAAACCGGGAGGACGGTATTTATTAAGGTGCGCTTGAATCGACAGGGAATATAGTTAAAAAAGATATAAATCTTTAATTTTGTTCTTTGACAATTTGTTTTATAAAAAAGTCTTTGCAACGTTGCAGTGCTTGATCTGATCATGGCTGCCTCCTATAATTGCAATACTATTATATAT